>JBQGCR010000984.1:0-7087 GCA_052038585.1 Kineosporiaceae bacterium | reverse complement strand
CGGCGCGGCGCTCGAACGCCGCGCGGTAGTCCCGGTAGTCGAAGAGCGTCTCGCCGCCGCCGAGGACGAGCCGCAGGTCCGGTCGGTCCCTGCGCAGCACCGCGAACGCCTCGAGCAGGTCCAGGCTGCCCTTGCGCGGCTCGATCCCGCCGAGCGCGAGGACGTACTGCCCCAGCCGGTCCGCCCATGCAGCCCGACCGGCGTGGTCGTCCGCCCCGGCGGCGAAGCGGCGCGCGTCGACCCCGTTGACGATGACCGTCGCGGTTCGGCCGTAGCCCGCACGCACCTCGGCGGCGACCGCTGCGGACACGCAGACGAGGGCGGACGGCTCGACGACGGCGCGCTCGTGGCACGCGTGCAGCTCCGGCGTCGTGAACGTGTCGAGGTGGTGGACGGTCCGCATGCACGGCAGGGCCGCGTTGGCGCTGATGCAGTCCTGGGCGTGGACGACGTCGTACGCCGCCCGGGCGCCCGAGAACGCCTCGCGGAGACAGGCGATCGACCGGACGATCCGCGGGCCGACCGGCTCACCGCGGTCGTCGAACGGCACCGCGTGCACCGTGACCCGCGGGTCGACCCGGCGGAAGAACGTCGTGTCGCCGCCCCGGCCGAGCGTCCACACGTGGACGTCCTCGCCGAGCGCCGCGAGGGCCTCGGCGAGGGCGAGGGTGTGGACGACGCCGCCGCGCGGGCGCGTCGAGTACGTGAGCAGCGCGATCCTCACCGGGGCACCCGGACCGGCGCGCGGTAGGCCTGCGGGGTGAGCTCGGCCAGGTGGTGGAGGATGCGGCGCGACCGGGTGACCTCCGCGTCCACGTCCACCTCGGCGACGGCCAGGCCGCCCTTGGACGACGTCCGGGCCAGGACGTCCCCGCCGGGCCCGACGACCTTCGCCTGGCCCAGGAAGCGCAGCCCGCCGAGCACCCCGGTCTGGTTCGAGGACACCCAGACCACCTGGTTCTCCGCCGCCCGGGCCTGGTCGTACAGGTCGAACAGGCGCGACTGCCGGTCCTGCGGCAGCCGCGACGCCCGGTCGGTCACCGAGGCGGGCCAGGCGGACAGGCAGGCGAGAACCCGCGCCCCGTCGAGCGCGAGCGTGCGCGCCGCCTCGGGGAAGGTCTTGTCGTAGTCGATGAGCAGGCCCATCCGGCCGACCGGGGTGTCGAAGGCCGAGAACGCGTCCCCGGCGGCGTACACGAGCGACTCCCCCGGGGGCTGGTGGACCTTGCGGTGCCGGCCGAGGACGCCGTCCCCGTGCAGGCAGACGGCCGAGTTGTAGAGCAGCGTGGCACCGCCGTCGGCGACCTCCTCCGCGTAGCCGATGCACACCACCATGTCGCGGGCCGCGGCGGCGACCCGGCGCAGCTGCGGCCCGTCCTCGCTGAGCCCGGGCGGGAGCGCGAGGGGGTCGGGGTGGCGCAGGTCGGACAGGTACCCGCCGAGCGTCGCGTCGGGGAGCACGAGCAGCGACACCCCCCAGGCGCGCGCGTCGGCGACGATCCCCTCGACCTTGGCGAGGGCGCGCTCGACGTCGCGGCCGAAGTGCGCGGCGACGGCGCCGATCCGCAGGGCCGCGCGGCCGGACGGCCCCGGAGCGCGGGACGCCGTCGGCGTCACGACGCGCGAGCCACCCGGCGGACGCCGGACAGGCGCGCGCTCTCCCGGCCGGCGACGACGCCTGCGACGTGCTCGGCGTCCCGGGCGATGCCGTGCAGCCGTCCGGAGCCCCACGTGTGCAGCCATGGCAGCCCGAGGACGTACAGGCCCGGCACGCTGGTCACACCACGCTCGTGCGTCGGGCGGCCTGCACCGTCGAAGACGCCGACGCCGACCCAGCGGTAGTCGGTCCGGAAGCCGATGGCCCAGACGACGCTCGTGATGCCCGCCGCCGCGAGGTCCAGCGACGTCGGTTCCGTCGGCGGCGTCCAGACCGGTTCGTACCGCGTCGGCGGGGGCGCGGCGATGCCCTGCCGCTCGACCCACCGGTCGATGTCGGCGCAGATCGAGTTGTAGACGGCGTCGGCGGCGTCGAGCGACGACGTGAGCGTCGGGGCGACCTCGACCGTCGTCCCCCGGCCACCGGTGAGCAGGCCGTACAGGTGCACGCCCTCGACGGCGAGCTGCCGCAGGTCGAGGTCGCGGCCGCCGTCCCGCCCGGTCACGTAGTGGTTCGTCTTCTCCCGCGCCGCGATGCCGCCCGGGTAGCGGGCCACCGGGACGTCGTACAGGCCCATCTCCGCGAGCCACGTCATGCTGTCGCGGCCCCGGTACCGCCGCGCGACCCGCGGGGCGTCGCCGACGGCCAGGTGGACGGCGCGTCCGGCGAGGTGGAGGTCCTCGGCGATCTGGGTGCCCGACTGCCCCGAGCCGACGACGAGCACCGCACCGTCCGGCAGGGCGGCCGGGCGGCGGTAGCGGCTCGAGTGCACCTGCGTGACAGCCGGGTCCAGGGCGGCGGCCCACGGGGGCACGACCTCGGTGTGGTAGCCGCCGGTCGCGACGACGACCTGCTCGGCCTCCCACGTCACCGGCCCGTCCGGCGTGTCGACGTCGAGCACGAACCCACCGCCGTCGCCCTGCCGCAGCGCCGTCACCCGGTGGTGCTCGCGGACCGGCGGTCCGAAGGTCGGCGCGTACCCGGCGAGCCACGCGGCGACCTCGTCCCGGGTCATGAACCCGTCGGGGTCCGGCCCGTCGTAGACGTACCCGGGCAGGCGGCAGTGCCAGTTCGGCGTCACGAGGGTGAAGGCGTCCCAGCGGCTGTCGGTCCACTCGTGCGCGAGGGTCGCCGCCTCGAGGACGACGTGGTCGACGCCGTCCCGCGTGAGGTACCAGCTCGTCGCGAGGCCCGCCTGGCCGCCTCCCACGACGACGACGGTGGTGCGCTCGATGCGGTTCACGACGGGCCTCCGGTCTGCGGGACGGGCAGGGGCGGCAGCAGCCGCAGCACCTCCACGGGTGCGTCGGGCGGGAAGGAGGCTGCGCGGGAGGCGATCTCGCGGCGGACGGCTAGCGCCGACGTGCACGCCGAGCCGTAGCGGGCCTGCACGCGGTCCGACGCCTCGGTGAGCGCGGCGTGACTGCGCCGGGCGAACTCCGCCACGCTGTACCGTGCCGGCGCGGTGAGGTGGTCGTGGACGACGAGGGACGGCGACCAGCAGTCCTGCGTCGTCCCGTCCGGCCAGCGGACCGTGAAGGTCATCTCAGGCACCCGCGCGCTCCCGGAGGTCGTAGGTGTCGGGCCGGCGGTCGCCGAGGTGAAACATGGCGCGTCGCGCGGTGGCGAGGGCGTCGTCGACGTCGACCGGTGCGACCGCCATCCCCGGCCCCGCGCCCGTCGTGGCGAGGACGTCGCCGCCGGGGCCGACCACCTTGGCATGGGCGACGAAGCGGAGCCGGCCGAACGTGCCGGCCTGGTTCGAGGCGACCCACACCACCTGGTTCTCCAGGGCCCGGGCCTCGTCGAACAGGTTGAACCGTCGGGTCCACCGGTCGTCCGCGAGCGAGGTCGCCGTCGCCGTCCGGGACGCCGGCCAGGCCGAGATGCACGCGATCGTCGTCGCCCCGTCGAGCGCGAGCGCCCGGGCCGCCTCGGGGAACGCCTTGTCGTAGCAGATGAGCATGCCGAGCCGGCCGGCCGGCGTGTCGACGGCGGCGAACGTGTCCCCCGCCGCGTAGGAGAGGCGCTCCCCGAGCGGCTGGTGCACCTTGCGGTGCACGCCGAGCACGCCGTCCCCGCTCACCGCCGCGGCACTGTTGTACCGGAGTGCTCCGTCGCCCTCGCAGAAGCCGACGACGACGGTCATCTCCCGGGCGAGCTCGGCGACGCGCCGCAGCTGGGGGCCGTCGACGTCGAGCACCGGGGGCAGGCTGTCGGGCCGCTCGTCGTGCCCGCCGTCGCGGCCGGCGCCGAGCACCGAGAGGTAGCCGCCCAGGCAGGCCTCGGGCAGCGCGAGCAGGCGGACGCCCCGCGCCCGGGCGGTCTCGACGTGGACGGCGACCTGCCGGAGGTTCTCCTCCAGGTCGCGGCCGAAGCCCGCGCAGACCGCCGCGACCGCCGGGCCCCGGCTTCCGGCGCCGCTCATGCCCGCCCCATCCCGGTGACCGTCGACCGCAGCGCCTCGGTGACGACGCCGTCGGGCCAGCGAAGGCCGACACCGACGCCCTCGACGAGCTCGCCGCAGCGCCGGGAGGCGACGCCGTCCGGCAGCGTCCCGAGCGCCGCGGAAGGCGGTGCGTGCCCGGCCTCCTCGGCCGTGAGCACCGCGAAGCCGGGGAAGCACGTGAACCAGTCCCCTGCAGTCGCGGCAGCCGGCGCCGGGACGTCGGCGACGTCGAGCACCGCCCGGCACCCGCTCGCCTCGGCGAGCATGCCCGCGGTGCCGGCGAGCCCGCTCATCGAGACGTCCTTGGCCGCGGCGGGTTCGAGCGCGGGGACGACGCCGATGAGGTGGCGCAGGTCGGCCGCCGTGCGGTGCGACGTGGAGTCCCACTGGGCGCCGGTGTACCCGGGCCGCCAGGCGCCGGCGAGGTCGGCGGTGAGCCGCAGCACGTGGCCGGGCCGCCCCCCGCCGCCCGGCACCGGGCGCTGCGTGCGGCCGAGCGCGGTGACCGACAGCGCCGCCGGGACACCGAGCTGGGTGTGACCTCCGAGCACCGGCACGTCCCACGCCCGGGCGGCGTCGACGAGGCCGCGCAGCACGCGCCGCGCGAATGAGGCGTCCCGGGCGCCGACGGCGTCGAGGAGCCCGACGGGCCGGGCGCCCATCGCCGCCAGGTCGTTGAGGTTGACGAGGACGGCGCACCAGCCGGCCCACTCGGGGTCGCGTTCGACCATCGCGGGCAGGATGGCGTCGCACGCGGCGACGAGATCGCTGCCGGGCACCGGGGCACCGTCGTCACCGACGAAACCCGACCCGCCGCAGCCGGACGGGCCCTGCGCCAGCTCGGCGAGCAGCCCGCCGAGAGGTGCCTTCGTGCGGTCGGCGAGCCGCTGGACGCGGTCCACGGGCCAGTCGAGGAGGACGTGGTCGCGCCCGTGCAGGACGACCCGGTCCCGGACCGTCCAGCCCAACCGCCGGAAGATCACCTCGTTCTGGGCCTGGACGCACGCGTCGAAGCGCAGCGCGCCGGCGTCCTCGGCCGCGGCGCAGGCCGCCCGGACGAGCGCGGAGCCCACCCCGTGCACCCTGCGCCCGGCCGCGGACACGGCGAGGCGGCTCCCGCGCCACCAGCCGAGGTCACGGCTGCGCGTCGCCGGGTGCGGCGCGGGATGGAGCCGGACGCCGCCGAGCAGGTCGCCGGCCGCCGACCGGGCGACGAGCACGAGGGTGCGCGGGTCGTCGTCGACGTCGTCCGCGTCGGACCGGGCGAACAGGCCCTGCTCGGTCACGAAGACGTCGCGGCGCAGCCTGCGGTAGGCGGCGAGGTCGGCCTCGCCCGCCGGGAGGACGACGAAGTCCCGGTGCGGCGCGACCGAACCGGTGACGCCGCCGGTGAGGAAGTGGTCGGCGAGCAGGCTCACGGTCGACCTCCCTGGGCCGCGGGCCCGGTGAGCGCGGACAGCGCCGAGCAGGCGCCGCACGCCGCACAACCGGCGGCCTGGCCGCTGCCGGCCATGCCGGCGGCACGCAGCAGTGCGGCGACCCGGCTCGTGACGTCGTGAAGGACGGCCGGGTCCGGCGCGCGAGCGCCGTCGACGTCCGTCGCCAGCGTCCCGGCGAGCGGCCGGAACGGGACGACGAAGGGGTAGACGCCCGCGGCGACGAGCTCCGCGCACCCGGCGACGAGCTCGTCGGGGTCCTCGCCGAGCCCGACGAGCAGGTACGTCGACACCTGGTTCCAGCCGAAGACGCGCACGGCCTCGCGCCAGGCCGCCCAGTACTCGCTCATCGGCACGGAGCCCTTGCCCGGCATCCACCGCCGCCGCACCTCGTCGTCGAGGGACTCGACGTGGATGCCGATCGACCGGGCCCCCGCGTCGTGGAGGTCGGTGATCGCCGCGAGGTCGGCCGGTGGCTCGCACTGCACCTGGACCGGCAGCTCCGGCACCGCCTCGCGCACGGCGCGCACGCAGCGCGCGAGGTGCGCCGCCCCGCGGTCGCGGCCGTTCGACGTGCCCGTCGTCATGACCATCTGCGTGACGCCGTCGAGCTCCCACGCGGCCCTCGCCACCTCGGCGAGCTGCGCCGGGGTCTTCACCGCGACCGTCGAGCCCTGGGCGAGGGACTCCTCGATCGCGCAGAACCGGCACCGCTGGTCCGGGGCGTACCGGCTGCACGTCTGGACGACCGTCGTCGCGAGCACCCGGTCCGCGTGCAGCCGGGCGAGCTTGTCGTAGGGGACGCCGTCCGCCGTCGTCAGGTCGTAGAACCGCGGTCGCGCAACGGGTTCCACGGTCAGCCCCGTGTCGGCGCCGTCGAGCAGGAGCCGGCCGGCGGCGACGCTGTACGGGCTCGCGGGGTCGAGCGGGAGGGCCGCACCGACCCCGCCGAGCAGCACGTGCCCGTCGTCGCTCGGCCCGGCACCCGCCCGGCGGGCGACCGGGGCGTCGAGGAGCCGGACGCCTCGGATGGCGACGTCGACGCGCGTCGAGGTGGGGGTCGGTGCGGTCATCGTCGTCGCCTCAGAGGTTGTACGTCGAGTTGATGATCGCGCCCTTGCGGGCGTAGTGGATGATCGCGTCCTGCACGTCGAGGGGGTGCGCGGGGACGACGCCCTCGATGAGGTCCTCCTCGCGGCAGCCGTGCAGGGCCATCCCGAACCGGCAGCAGAAGACGGTGCCGCCCTCCTTGATGAACGTCTTGATCGAGTCGTTGAGGTTCTGGTTGCCGGGGAAGGCGACGTCGCCGGTCGTCGGGAAGCCACGGGTGTCCATGCACGCGAGCGCGCCGGGGCCGTAGAAGTAGACCGCCGACTCGAAGCCCTTGCGCAGGGCGCGCGTCGCCTGGAGCACCGCGACGAAGCTCACCGACGACTCGTGCGGGATGCCGTGGATGAGGGTGAAGTAGGTCTCGCCGTCCTCCGCCTGAAAGTCGGGGAAGAGCTTGGTCGAGCCGTAGATGTTGCTGCCCTTGGGGAGCGAGGG
>JBQGCR010000983.1:0-3698 GCA_052038585.1 Kineosporiaceae bacterium | reverse complement strand
CGTTGCGGCGCAGGGCGTCCGCGCGGGTCGTGGGCAGGGTGCTGCTCGTCGGCGACGCCGCCGGCTACGTCGACGCGCTCACCGGCGAGGGCCTCGCGGTCGGCTTCGCCGAGGCCCGGGCCGCCGTCGCGTGCCTGGCCGCCGGCCGTCCCGGCGCCTACGAGGCCGCCTGGCGCCGCGCCACCCGCCGCTACCGCCTCACCGCGGGCGGCCTCCTCGCGGCGTCCGGCGTCCCGCTCGTGCGCCGCGCGATCGTCCCCGCCGCGGCCTGGGCGCCGCCGGTCTTCCGCACCGTCGTCAACCGCCTCGGCTGACCTCCTCCGCGGTGAGCATCGCGGGGAGGTCGTCGAAGTGCAGCACCGTGAGGCGCTGGGTGGGGCGGGTCAGGGCGACGTAGAGGTCGCCGGCGCCGCGGGAGGACGCGGCGAGGACCGCGGCGGGGTCGACGACGACGACGCCGTCGAACTCCAGGCCCTTGACCGACTCGACGCTGTGCACGACGACCCGGGCGGCGAGGTCCGCGTCGGCCGCGAGCAGGCCGGCGACGGCCTCGGTGAGCGCGGGAGCGCCCGCGCGGGAGGCGACCACGGCGAAGCGGCCGCCGGGCACGGCGACGTCGTCGGCCCGGACGGCCTCCGCGCACGCGGCCGCGACGGTCGCCAGGTCCCGCGCGGGGACGGCCCGTAGCACCGGGTCGAAGTCGCCCTCGCGGGCGGCCCGGGGCGGGGTGACCTCGACGCCGACCGCGTCGAGCAGCCGGGTCGCCAGGCGCGTGATCCGTTCCGGCGTGCGGTAGTTGACGGTGAGCTCCTCGACGCGCCAGCGGTCCTTGGCGTGCGCGTCGAGCGCCGTCGCCCACGACGTCGTGCCGGCCGCCGACGACGTCTGGGCGACGTCGCCGACGACCGTCATCGACCGGCTCGGCACCCGGCGCACGAGCAGGCGCCACTGCATCGCCGACAGCTCCTGCGCCTCGTCGACGACGGCGTGCCCGAACGTCCACGAGCGGTCGTTCGTCGCCCGCTCCGAGAGGGTCATGACCGGCCCGCCGCCGGCGAACCGGTCGGCGAGCATCTCCGCCGTGACGAGCTGGGCGGCCTCGGGGTTGTTCTCCAGCACCGCCTTGGCGAACTGCAGGGCCTCGGACCGCTCGGCGGCCGCCCGGGCGGAGTCCGTGCCGGCGGACACGTCCGGGCCGATGAGCTCGGCGGCCTCGTCGAGCAGCGGGACGTCCTCGACCGTCCACGCCCGCGCGGTGGCCCGCCCCCGGTGCAGCGCCGCACGCTCGGCGTCGGTGAGCACCCCGCGGGAGGCCTCGGCGAGGCGGTCCGGGTCCGACCACAGCGAGGCGAGCAGGCCGCCCGGGGTGAGCGGCATCCACAGGAGGTTGAGCTCGCGCCGGACGTCGACGCTCTGCCGCAGCTCGGCCTCGAGCTCCGAGCGCGAGTCGAGGTCGCCCGGGTCGAGCCGCCGGACGGTCGCGAGCTGGGTGACGAGCTCCTCGAGGAGGGCGAGGACGAACGACGTCCGGGCCTCGTTGTGCGGCCGGCCGCCCGAGCGCGCCTTGCCGCGGGCCTGGGCGACGGCGCGGGGACGCAGGACGACGTCGTCGCCGTCGAGCCGGATCGTCACCGGCTGTCGCGGCACCCGCTGCCGCCGGCGCACCGCCTCGCGGACGACGGCGGCCATCCGCAGGTCGCCCTTGACCCGGGCCGCCTCGGCGTCGTCGTGGACGTCGGTCTCGACGCCGGGGAAGAGCTGGCCCGGGGTCGACAGGACGACGCCGGTCTCGCCGAGGCTCGGGAGCACCTGCTCGATGTAGCGCAGGAAGACCGGCGTCGGCCCGACGACGAGCACGCCGCTGCGGGCGATCCGGTCGCGGTGCGTGTAGAGCAGGTACGCCGCGCGGTGCAGGGCGACGGCCGTCTTGCCGGTGCCGGGACCGCCCTGGACGACGAGGGTGCCGGCGAGCGGGGCGCGCACGACGCGGTCCTGCTCGGCCTGCAGGGTCGCGACGATGTCGCGCATGTGCCCGGTCCGGCGGGCGGTCACGGCGGCCATGAGGGCGCCCTCGCCGGCGACGGTCGCGAGGTCGGCGTCGCCGGCGGCCGCCGCGGCGGCGAGCGCGTCGGCGTCCAGGACGTCGTCGTCGACGCCCGTGACGGTCCGCGCCCGGGTCGAGATGTGCCGGCGGCGGATCACGCCGTCGGGCGCCGCGGGCGTGGCCTGGTAGAAGGCCGCGGCCGCGGGCGCCCGCCAGTCGACGAGCAGCTGGGTCCGGTCGGCGTCGGACAGGCCGAGCCGGCCGACGTAGCGCCGGCCGCCGCCGAGCAGGTCGAGCCGGCCGAAGCACAGCCGGTCCTCGACCGAGCGCAGGTGCGCCAGCCGCTCGGAGTGCCAGGCGTCGAAGGCGTCCCGCTCGGCCCGGCCGGACGGCGTCGGGACGACGGGGGACCGCCGCACCCTGTCGAGGTCGGCGGCCGCCCGGTCCCGGGCCGCGTCGAGGTGGGCGTACAGGACGTCGACGTACGACTGCTCGGTGACCAGCTCGCGCTGCAGGTCTGCGGTGCTCAGCGACGTGCCTTCCCTGGAGGTCGCCCGGCGGGAGGTCGCCGGGCGGCCTACAAGTTTAGGCCAGCAGGGTCAGGCGTACGCGTCGAACCCTCGTGGCCGCACGGCTGCAGCCAGCTGCTGGGTCACCTGCTGGGCCACCTGGTCGGTGATGCTCGGCTCCTCCACCTTGGCCACGACGACCGACGGCCGCTGCGTGGGCGGGGTGAGCATCGCCGAGCCGTCGAGCGCCCCGTCGGTCTCGTGGCCGCCCTTCTTCTCCGCCGCCGTCGGGCCGACGAAGGGCTCGCCGGGGGTCGGGTCGACGTTCTTGTCCGGCGTCGGGATCGACAGGGGGTGGTCGTTGGGCACCGACGGCGCGATGGCCTGCATGGGCACGTAGACCATCGGGGGTGGAGGCGTCGCTCCGTTCACGTTCATCTGTTCGCCCTCCGTGGCGAGGGGGACGGACGGTCCGTCGCCCGTCCCGGTGGATGTCGACACACCAGGGATCGGGGACGCGGGGCGGACACTGGAGACGACGGACGGGTCACGTCCGTGCTGCCCCGGGCGGATGACCCCGGGCACCGACGGTGCGTCACACCGCGGTCAATCAGGACGTCCCGGGCGATGCCGGGTTCCCCCGGGTGGCGGCGGGGCCACCCGCGCGGGGGACGCGTCGTCCCCCGGACGCACTCACAGATAGGCGTCGAAGTGGGTCATGACGGCGGCGTCGGCGACCGCGAGGTTCGCGGCCGCGGTCTGCTGCGCCTGGGCGACGGCCGGCCGTGCGGCCAGGACCGTCGCCATGAGGTCCTTCTGCGCGTCCAGGGCCTTGGCCATCGCGGACACGCCGACACCGCTCACCGTCATGGTCATCCCATCGGCAGCGCGCACCGGGTCATGACTGGTCCGAGCGGGTGAGGTGCCCGCCCCGCCCGTGACTGCGGGCAGGACACGCCGGGCGCCACGCGGGTGCGGGCGGTTCCGCAGGACACGTTCCCGGCGCGCCCTGCCGAACCGCCCGCACCCGGGCGGGTCAGCGGCGGCCGAGGCGCCAGCCGACGACGACCCCGACGAGCGCGGCGAGGGCCCCGACGACGGCGCCGGCGGCCGCGGCGGGGAGCTGGTCGCGGACCGTGACGTCG
>JBQGCR010000982.1:0-5569 GCA_052038585.1 Kineosporiaceae bacterium | reverse complement strand
TTCTGCCTCGCCGTCCTCGCCGGCGCCGCGATCACCCTGCTCACCCGCATGCAGAACGGCACGGAGGACGACGTCGCCAAGCTCGTCGCCTGCGTCGCCGTCGCCTTCGTCATCGTCGGCGGCGGCCTGTGGCACTCGATCCTCGACTCGATCCTCGTCTTCGCCGCGCTCGTCGCGGGCGCGCCGGGGATCGGCTACGGCGACTGGGCCGTGTGGTTCGCGTGGACCGTGCTGGGCAACCTCGTCGGCGGCCTGGGCCTGGTGACGCTGCTGCGGCTCGTGCGCAGCCAGGACCGCCTCGCGCAGTGGCGCCGCGACGAGCCGTCGCGCTAGCTCGCGGCGACGGCACCGGCCGCGGCCACGGTCACGAGCATCGCCGCGAACATCTCCTCGACGGCCTTCTTCACGGCCTCGCCGGCCCACTGCGACGCGGCGACCTCCCGCGCCCGGGCCTTCAGCGTGCGCCGGTCCACCTCGGGGACGACCTTCGGCAGCACCTCGGCGGCGAGGAGGAGGGCGACCGTCGCCGCGGTGCGGGCGTCCACCGCACCCGGACCCGAGCCCGTCAGCACGGCCCGGACCCGGGCGGTGACCGCGTCGCGCTCGCCACCGGGGACCGGCACCCAGTCGGTCCGCGGCCAGACGCCCAGCCACCTGCTCGGGACCGGACGCACGGCGCCCCGGGCGGCGAGGCCCTCGAGCACCTCCCGCTCGAGGCGCTCGGCCGGTCCGCTGCCGATCCCCCGGCTGCTCAGCCGGGAGACGGCGTCCTTGGGCCGGCGCCCGTCGACCCGGTCGAGCAACGGCGTGAGCCGCGTGTCCACGGGGGCCCGGCCGGTCCGGGTGAGCCGCCCGGCCCGCACGCCCGGCTCACCCGGGCCGGCGACGCGGCCGACCTCGTCGAGCGCGAGCGCCGCGAGCGCCGCCCCGGCGACGACCATCCCGGGCGGCACCCGACCGGTCCGGGAGCGTCCGCGGTCGTCGCGCAGGAGGAGGACGACGTCGTCGACGATCAGCGAGGAGGTCATGCCCCGACGTTAGGGCCGGCTGCTGTGCGCACGCGTCCGTCCCGCGACCGACCCCGGGGCTCATCCTCGCGGCGAGAAGCCCCGACGCGGCCGCCCGGCGCGAGGCACCCCGACGTCCGAGTTGCGGCATTGGCACCCGAACTGTCTCGACCTACCGTAGGGGCGTGCAGCCGGACGTCGGGCTCGTCGGCAGGCAGTCGGAGCAGCGCCGGGTCGGCGCGCTGCTCACCGCGGCCCGCAACGGGCACGGCGGCGCGCTGCGGCTGTCCGGGGAGCCGGGGATCGGCAAGACGGCGCTGCTCGAGAGCGTCGCGGCGCGCGTCGGGGACGCGGTGACGCTGCGGGCCCGCGGGTTCGAGGCGGAGGCCGGCATCCCGTTCGGCCTGCTGCAGCGGTTGACGATCCCCCTGCGGTCGCACGTCGACGCGTTGCCCGAGAGCCGTGCCCGCGTCCTGCGGATCGCGTGCGGGGAGCAGGACGGCGACCCGCCGGAGCGGTACCTCGTCGGTCTGGCCCTGCTGCAGCTGCTCACCGCGGCGGCCGACGCCGGCCCGGTGGTGTGCCTCGTCGACGACGCTCACCTGTCCGACGCCGAGTCCCTCGACGTGCTCGGCTTCGTCGCCCGCCGGCTCCAGGCCGACCCGGTCGTCGTCGTCCTCGCCGGCCGCGAGGCGAACGGTCTGGTGGAGCGGCTCGCGGGGATCGAGGCGATGACGCTCGAGGGGCTCGACCCCGAGGCGGGCCGGACCCTGCTCACGGCGACCCTCGGCGAGGCGCTCGACCCGTCGTCCGCCGTCCGGATCGTCCGGGCCACCGGGGGCGTGCCGCTGGCGCTCATCGACCTGGCCGGCGAGCTCTCGTCGCGCCGGCTCGCCGGGCTCGGCCTCACCGACGCGCCGGTGCCGATCGGCCGCCACCTCGAGGAGCACTACCTCGCGCAGCTGCACGGCGTCGCCGACGACGTGCAGGAGTGGGCCCTCGTGGCGGCGGCGGAGTCCACCGGGTCACCGGCGCTCGTCGAGACCGCGGCCAAGGCCCTGGGCCTGACGCCCGAGGCCGCGGACGAGGCCGAGTCGGCCGGCCTCGTCCGCGTGGACGAGACGGTCCGGTTCCGGCACCCGCTCGTCCGCTCGGCGGTCTACAACGCGGCGACCGGGACCCGCCGCCGCAGGGCGCACCGGGCGCTCGCCGGGGCGGCCTCCGAGCTCGGCCTCGTCGAGGTGGAGGCCTGGCACGCCTCGCGTGCCGTCGTCGGCCACGACGGCGACGTCGCCGACCGGCTCGAGCACGCCGCCGACCTCGCCGCCCGCCGGGGCGGCCTGTCCTCGCGGGCGACCGTCCTGACCCGGGCCGCCGAGCTGACTCCGCCCGGCCCCGCCCGAGGGCGCCGGTACGTCGCCGCGGCCGAGGCCGCTCTCGCCGTCGGCGCCGCGGGTGTGAGCGGCGACCTGCTGACCCGCACGACCCACCGGGACACGCAGCCGGAGGTGCGGGGCCGCAAGATCATGGTCGAGTCCGCGCTGGCGCTCTTCTCGGCGGACCGCTCCGTCGTCCGGGCCCCGGCGCGGCTCGTCGAGGCCGCGGACCTCTTCCACGACGCCGGGTCGGCGGTCGAGCACGCCGCGCTCCTGCGGGCCTTCGAGGTCTGCCTGGTCACGGAGCGCTGCGCCGAGGGCTTCACCCCGGAGGTCCTCGTCGACCGGCTTGACGCCGCCGGGCGCGGGGACGGGCCGCTGGCCCCGGTGCTCCGCGGCATCGGGGCCCTCGTCGGGCGCCCGTACGCGCAGGCCGTCCCGCCGGCACGGGCGGCGGTCGAGGCGATCGGCCGCCTCCCGGCGACGGACATGATGCACCTGGGCTCCGTCGTCGTCGCCCTCACGACGTTCCTCTGGGACGAGCCGCGGCGCGCGCTGCTGCTCGGGCGGGCGGCCCGCGCGGCGCAGGAGACCGGCGCGCTGCAGTCCCTCGACACGCTGCTGTGGCTCATGGCCTCGACCGAGGTGACCGGCGGCACGGTCCGCCGCGCCACGGAGCGGCTCGGGCAGCTGCGCGAGGTCCGCCGGTCCATGGGGTACGACGCGGAGCAGATCGTCGACGGCGGACTGCTCGCCTGGGCGGGCCGGCGCGACGCCGCGCTGGCCGTCGCCGACGGCGCCGAGGCCGTCGGGTTCGGCGGGGTCACGAGCCTCGCCCGTGCGGCGGTGGCCACCCTCGACATCGCCGACGGCCGGTACGGCGACGGCTACGAGCGGCTGCTGCCGCTCGTCGACCCCCCGTACCTCCAGGGGACCGCCACCCGCTACCCGGACCTCGTCGAGGCGGCGGTCCGCAGCGGCCACCACGAGCAGGCCACGCGCTTCGCGCAGGCCTTCGCCGACCTCGCCGACGCCAACGGCTCGCCGTGGTGCCGGGGGCTGGCCCGCAGGAGCCTCGCCCTCGTCGCACGACCGGCCGACGCCGAGGAGCTCCTGCGCGCCGCGCTGGCCGACCTCGCGGCGACGGCGGCGGTCATCGAGCTGGGCCGGACGCACCTCGTGCTCGGCGAGTGGCTGCGCCGGGCCAAGCGGCGCCGTGAGGCGCGCGAGCAGCTGACGCTCGCCGTGGCCCGGCTGCGCGAGGCCGGCGCGGACATCTTCGTCCCGCGGGCGCTGGCCGAGCTCGAGGCGCTCGGCGGCGCCGTCGTTCCGGCGGCGGACGACCCGCTGGCCGCCCTGAGCCCGCAGGAGCTCGCGGTCGCGAAGCTCGCGAGCGCCGGGCGGACGAACGCCGAGATCGGGGACCGGCTCTTCATCAGCCGGAACACCGTCGACTACCACCTGCGGAAGGTGTTCCAGCGGCTCGGCATCTCCTCCCGGCGTCAGCTCGCCGACGTCCTGGCGGACCGGCGGGGCTGACCCGGCGTCGGACTACGCACCTCACGTGGTCCGCCGGACGCCCCGCGGGGCGAGCGTGGACGTCGTCCGCGCAGCCCGCTCCAGGAGGCGTCATGCCGTACATCACCACCGACGACGGCGCAGAGATCTTCTACCGGGACTGGGGGGACGACGGCTCCCCCGTGGTGCTCAGCCACGGGTGGCCGCTGAACTCCGACGCGTGGGAGGCCGCCGCGCTGTTCCTCGCCTCGCACGGCCACCGGGCGATCGCCCACGACCGGCGCGGCCACGGGCGGTCCAGCCAGACGTGGCACGGCAACGAGATGGACACGTACGCCGACGACCTCGCGGCCCTGGTCGACACGCTCGACCTGCACGACGTCACCCTCGTCGGGCACTCGACCGGCGGCGGCGAGATCGTCCGCTACGTCGGCCGGCACGGCACGAGCCGGGTCGCCCGGCTCGTCCTCGTCTCGGCGGTGCCGCCGCTCATGCTGCGCACCGACGACAACCCCGACGGCCTGCCGGTCGAGGTCTTCGACGCCCTGCGGGCCGGCGAGGCGGCCGACCGCTCCCAGCTCTACCGCGACCTCGCCGACGGGCCGTTCTTCGGGCACGACCGCCGCCACGACATCGACGCGGGCTTCCGCGACGCCTTCTGGCTGCAGGGCATGGCGTGCGGTCACCGCGCGGCGTACGAGTGCATCGCCGCCTTCTCCGCCACCGACTTCCGCGAGGACCTCGCCGCCGTCGACGTCCCCACCCTCGTCGTCCACGGCGACGACGACCAGATCGTCCCGATCGACGTCGGGGGCCGGCGGTCCGCCGCGCTCGTCGACGGCGCCACCCTCCTCGTCTACGAGGGCAGCGGCCACGCCCTGCCGGACACCGACCGCGACCGGCTCCACGCCGACCTCCTCGCCTTCGTCGACGCCTGACCGCACGACGCCCCGACCACCCAGGAGACGCCATGCCGACCACCCCCGACACCGTCGTCCTCGTCCACGGGCTCTGGATGACCCCGCGCAGCTGGGAGCACTGGGTCGCGCACTACGAGGCGAAGGGCCTCACCGTGCTCGCCCCCGCCTACCCCGGCTTCGAGATCGAGGTCGAGGCCCTGCGGGAGAACCCCGACGTCATCGCCCGCCTCACCGTCCCCGAGACCGTCGACCACCTCGCCGACGTCATCAAGGCGCTCGACGCACCCCCGATCGTCATCGGCCACTCCTTCGGCGGCACGCTGACCCAGCTCCTGCTCGCGCGGGGGCTCGGCGCGGCCGGCGTCGTCATCGACTCCGCCCCGACCGAGGGCGTCCGGGTCAGCCCGCTGTCCCAGGTGCGGTCCCTGTTCCCGGCGCTGAAGAACCCCGCGAACCGGCACCGCGCCGTGGGGTTCACGCCGGAGGAGTTCCACTACGCCTTCACGAACACGCTCACGCAGGAGGAGTCCCGAGCGGTCTGGGACCGCTACGCGATCGCCGCCCCGGGCCACTGGGTCTGGGAGTACGGCCTGTTCGCCAACCTCAAGCCCGGCCGCCAGGAGACGTGGGTCGACTACTCCGCCGACCGCGCGCCCCTGCTCTTCGTCGCCGGGGAGAAGGACCACATCATGCCGCCGGCCGTGAACCGGTCCAACGCCAAGCACTACCACCGGTCGCCGGCGCTCAC
>JBQGCR010000981.1:0-4585 GCA_052038585.1 Kineosporiaceae bacterium | reverse complement strand
TCCACGGCGTCACCGGCGTCGCCGGCGGGGTGGGCGCCGTCGCCCTCGTCGCGCTCGCCGTCGCCCGCCCGCCGCGCCTGCCGGCCGTCCGCGGGGCGCTCGCCGCCACGGGGGAGCGCTCGCTGTCGGCCTACCTCGCGCAGTCCGTCGTCCTCGTGCCGCTCCTCGCGCCGTGGGGGGCCGGCCTCGGCGACGACCTCGGCACCGCCGCCGCCTCCGCCCTCGCCGCCGCCACCTGGCTCCTCACCGCAGCCGCGGCGTCGCTCCTGGCGCGCAGCGGCCGCCGCGGCCCGGCCGAAACCCTGACCCGCCACCTCACCTACCGCCCCGACCCCGCCCGCGGTGATCATGAACGGTAGAGCCGTGATCATGGACGCTGCAGCCGTGATCATGGACGGTCGACGGCGGTCAGCCGGGCGCGGGCGAGGTGAGCCACGCGTCGACGCCGGCGAGGAGCCGGGCCTTGACCTCGGCCGGGGCGAAGGACGCCTCGACAGAGGACCGCGCGAGGTGGGCGAGCGCCGCGTCGTCGAGGCCGTGGTCCGTGCGGGCCGACTCGTACTGCGCGGCCAGGCGCGGGCCGAAGAGCAACGGGTCGTCCGCGCCGAGCGCGACGCGGGCGCCGGCCTCGACGAGGGTCCTCAGCGGCACCCGGTCGAGCGTCGGGTAGACCCCGAGGGCGACGTTGCTCGCGGGGCAGACCTCGAGCGCGACGCCGGCGTCGACGACGCGGGCGAGCACGGCGGGGTCCTCGGCGCTGCGGACGCCGTGGCCGAGCCGGTCCGGGGCGAGCGCGTCGAGGGTCGCCGCGACGTGCTGCGGGCCGAGCAGCTCGCCGCTGTGCGGGACGCTGCGCAGCCCGGCCCGGCGCGCGATGGCGAACGCGGGGGCGAAGTCCTCGGTGTCGCCGCGGCGCTCGTCGTTGCTCAGCCCGAAGCCGAGCACCTCGCCCGGACCGTCCCCGGCGTGCCGGGCGGCGAGCCGGGCGAGCGTCCGGGCGTCGAGCGGGTGCCGGATCCGGCTCGCGGCGACGAGGACCCCGACGGCGCAGCCGGTCGTCGCCGTCGCCTCGCGGGCCGCGTCGAGCACGATCTCGAGGGCGGGGGTGAGACCGCCGACGTGCGGTGCGTAGGACGTCGGGTCCACCTGCAGCTCGAGCCAGCCCGACCCCTCGGCGGCGTCGTCCTGCGCGGCCTCGAGGACGATCCGCCGCATGTCGTCGGCGTCCCGCACGCACGCCCGGGCCGCGTCGTAGAGCCGCTGGAAGCGGAACCAGCCGCGCTCGTCGGGGGTAAGGCGGACCATGTGGTGCTCGCGGAGGGACTCCGGCAGCCGGACGCCGTGCTTGGCGGCGAGGTCGGTGAGCGTCGTCGGCCGCATGGACCCGGTGAAGTGCAGGTGCAGGTGCGCCTTCGGCAGCGCGGCGACCGGGCGCGGGGCGGGAGTCGACATCGACGGCCAGTCTGCCGCAGCCCCCGCCCCGACGCCGGTCCGGGTCGGGTGCGCCTCAGGTCGGCGCGCCGGACGACATCGTCCGGACGAGGACCACGGCGAGCACGACGACGACGAGGACCGTCACGGCGGCCGAGGTGAGGGCGACCAGGGCCGCCCGGACGGCCGCGGCGAGCGCGGCCATCGCGCTCGTGACGGCGCTGAGGACCATCCGCAGGGTGAGCAGGAGGGCGAGGGCGGTGCCGGCCGTGAAGGCCACGGTCATGGGGTCGTCGAACACGTCATTTCCCCCTTCAGGCGTGGTGCGAGCTCCCTTCGAGCGGTGCGGGGGCGCAGGTCGCGCCTCCCTGCTGGGCCGTCCGGACCCCTCCTCCGGACGGCTCCCGTTCGCCTCTACGACCGGGACCCGGCAGCTCGGGTTCAGCATTTCGGCTGAAGATCCCTGAAGCCGCTGATGTCACGGTAGATGACGAGAAGGTCACGGCGCCAGACCTTTCCGCCTGGGTTGTCGCGACTCTGTCAGGCCCGGTGCTAGCCTTCGCGGGACTTCAGCCCGGCTGCGGGCACGGCGCTGAAGTCGCGGACGGGCCGACAGCCGGCAGTCGACGTCAGCGGGAGCGCGCATGACCGTCGTGACGGACCAGCGGGCGGGGCAGGCCCTGGCGCGCCGGCTCCGGGCGCTGCGGGTCGAGGCCGGCCTGGCCCAGCGCGACGTCGCCGAGGCCCTCGGCGTGAGCGCGCCGAGCGTCTCGGCCTGGGAGAACGAGTCGAGCCCCGCCGTGCCGCCGGTGGCCCGCCTCGAGGGCTACGCCCGGCTCTTCTGCCGCGAGCACCCCGCCGAGACGCTGCCGGACCCGCTGCCGGACCCGCTGACGCCGAGCGAGGAGCAGCGCCGCGAGGACCTGGTGGTCGAGCTCGTCGGCCTCCGGGACGCCGTGACGGCCGACGCCGGCCGGACCGCCGCCGGGCCCGCTCGGCGCTTCTGGCACTTCCCGGACGAGGCGCAGGTGCGGATCATCTGCGGTGCGGCGCCGCGCGCCGAGCTCGCCGTCGTCCCGGCCGCGGACCCGTGGGACCCCGGCCACCTCGCGGCCCTCGCGCTCGCCGACCTCGACGCCGTCGTCGAGCTCTTCGGGCACGTCCGCGCCGAGAACCCCGGTGCCGACGTCCGCTTCCTCACCCAGGCCCAGGTGACGGCGGACGACCTCACGGGCCACGTCGTCGTCCTCGGTCCCGCCGGCTCCTGGGGGGCCCTGCGCGAGCCGGTGCCGCGCCGCCGCGCTGGCGACGACGCCGGGACCGCCGGCCTTCCCGCGACGGCGTTCGACTGGTTCGTCCGGCGCCTCGAGCTGCCGATCGCGGTGCAGAGCGACGACGGCGACCGGTACGACGCCCGCTTCGTCGTCACCCGGCGCGACGACGGGTCGGCGCACTACCTCGGCCACGACCTCGAGCCCTGGGCGCCACGGTTCCTGCGCAGCGTGGACGAGGCCGCCGCGGGCACCCGGCTGACGAAGAACGGCCGCCCGCAGCTGGAGTACGACGTCGCCGTCCTCGCCCGTCAGCCGAACCCGATGAACACCGCAACCTCGCTGACCCTCGCGGCGGGCCTGTTCACCCGCGGCTCGTACGGCGCCGTGCGGGCCTTCACCGACGCGAACCTGCGCCGGGCGAACGAGCGCTGGCTCGACGCGCACCTCGATCGGGACCGGTTCTGGATGCTCCTGCGCGTGCCCGTCTTCCAGGGCGTCGCCGGCGCGGAGACCGTGACGCCGGACCTCGCGCGCCCCTTCCACGTCCTGACGACGAGCTGACCGTCACGCCCCCGGGGCGGGCAGGATCCCGCGCTCCATCGCGACGGTGACGGCGCGGGTCCGGTCGTCGACCTCGAGCTTGGCGAAGATCCGCAGCAGGTGGGTCTTCACCGTGGCCTCGCCGATGAACAGCGCCCGCCCGACCTCGGCGTTGGTCAGGCCGCGGGCGACGCAGCCGAGCACCTCCACCTCGCGCGGGGTGAGCGGTTCCGGTGCGGGAGAACGCATCCGGCTCACCAGCCGCGCGGCGACCGACGGCGCGAGCACCGTCTCGCCCCGCGCGGCGGCCCGGACGGCGTCGACGAGCGTCGCGCGCGGGGCGTGATTTTGCAGGTAGCCGGTCGCGCCCGCCTCGACGGCCCGCACGATGTCGGCGTCGGTGTCGAACGTCGTCAGCACGAGCACCCGCGACCGCGGGTGGTCCGCGACGATCCGGGCGGTGGCACCGGCCCCGTCGAGGCGCGGCATCCGCAGGTCCATGAGGACGACGTCGGGGTCGAGCGCGGCGGTCCGCGCGACGGCCTCCTCGCCGTCCCCGGCCTCGCCGACCACCTCGACGTCGTCGGCGCCGGCGAGCATCCCGACGAGCCCGGACCGCACGACCGGGTGGTCGTCGACGACGAGCACGCGCACGCTCACCTCACGCATCCCTCTCTGCCGCAACGGCTCCCGCGCCGGCCGGCACCCGGACGACGACGTGCGTGCCGGCGCCGGGCGAGCTCGCGACGTCGACCCGGCCACCCACGGAGGCCACCCGGCCGCGCATCCCCTCCAGGCCGTAGCCGCCGGTGGGCGCGTCCGGGGAGAAGCCGCGGCCGTCGTCGGCGACCTCGACCCGCGCGGTCCCGTCCTCCCGGAGCAGCCGCACCGTGACGTGCCGGGCGTCGGCGTGCCGGCGGACGTTGGCGAGCGCCTCCTGGGCGGCGCGCAGGAGGACCACCTCGGCCTCCCGCGTCAGCTCGCCGAGACCGTCGGGGACGTCGACGTCGACCCGGGCCCCGGTCTCGCGGGCGAAGCGCTCCGCGAGCCGCTCGACCGCCTCGCGCAGCGTCGTCGACGCGAGGTCGAGCGGGCTGAAGGCGGCCACCAGGGCCCGCGCCTCGGCGAGGTTCTCCCGGGCCACGTCCTCGATCGCGGCGAGCCGCCGGGCGACGGTCCCGGGGTCGGCGTCGTACGCCGCGGCCTGGGCGAGGGTGACGACGGAGAGGAACCCCTGCGCGAGGGTGTCGTGGATCTCGCGGGCCATCCGCTCGCGCTCGGCCATGACGCCCTGCGCGTGGTAGGCCGCCTCCAGCTCGCTGCGGGCCGCCTCGAGCTCG
>JBQGCR010000980.1:0-7716 GCA_052038585.1 Kineosporiaceae bacterium | reverse complement strand
GAGGTGCCGCGCCGGGTCCGTGAGGACGACGACGCCGGCGGCCACGGTCCCCTGCTCGCGCCGATGCCCGGCACCGTGACCGCGGTCCACGTCGCCGCGGGCGACGCGGTGGCCGCCGGTGCCGCCCGCGTCACCGTCGAGGCGATGAAGATGGAGCACGTGGTGCGCGCGTCCGCCGACGGCGTCGTCGAGGCGGTCGCCGTCTCGCCGGGGCAGACCGTCGCCATGGACGCCGTGCTCGCCACCGTGACGCACCGACCGCAGGAGGCGCCGTGACCGCCCGGACCCTGCCCATGCGCTTCCCGAGATCGGCTCTGCCGCAGCGGGTCTCGATCTGCGAGGTCGGCCCGCGCGACGGGCTGCAGAACGAGTCCGCGCTCGTCCCGACAGACGTCAAGGCGGAGTTCGTCGAGCGCCTCGAGGCCGCCGGACTGCCCGTCGTCGAGGTGACGAGCATGGTCCGCCCCGAGTGGGTGCCGCAGCTCGCCGACGCCGAGGACCTGCTCACCCGGCTCGGCCCGTCGCCGCGGCGCCGTCCGGTGCTCGTCCCCAACGCCCGCGGGCTCGCCCGCGCGCGGGCGCTCGGCGTCCGGGACGTCGCCGTCTTCGCCTCCGCGACGGACACGTTCGCGCGGCGCAACCTCAACCGGCCGCTCGAGGAGTCCCTCGACGTCATCACCGCGACCGTCGAGGAGGCCGTGGGCGCCGGGCTGCACGTGCGCGGCTACGTGAGCATGTGCTTCGGCGACCCGTGGGAGGGTCCGGTCGACCCCGCGCAGGTCGTCGCCGTCGGCGCGCGCCTGCTGGAGGCCGGATGCGCGGAGCTCAGTCTCGGCGACACGATCGGCGTCGCGACCGCCGGGCACGTCCACGCCCTGCTCGACGCCTTCGGGCGCAGCGACATCGGGCCCGACCGGCTCGCCGTCCACTTCCACGACACCTACGGCCAGGCGCTGTCCAACACCCTCGCCGCGCTCGAGGCGGGCGTCACGGGCGTCGACGCGAGCGCGGGCGGGCTCGGCGGCTGCCCCTACGCGAAGTCGGCCACCGGGAACCTCGCGACGGAGGACCTCGTGTGGCTCCTCGACGGGCTCGGCGTCGAGACCGGCGTCGACCTCGACGCCCTCGTCGCGACGAGCGTGTGGATGGCCGCCCGGCTCGGCCGCCCCAGCCCGTCCAAGGTCGTGCAGGCGCTGGGCGGCACGGCATGAGCCTCGTGACGACGACGGTGGAGCGCGGGGTCGCGACCCTGACGCTCGACTCCCCCGGCAACCGGAACGCGCTCTCGCGGGCACTGCGGGCGGACCTGCTCGCCGCGGTGCGGGCCGCGGCGGACGACGACGCCGTCCGCGTCGTCGTCCTCACCCACACCGGCCCCGTCTTCTGCGCCGGCATGGACCTCAAGGAGGAGGCGACGGCGGCCCCGGGCGAGGAGGGCGTCCGCGCCCTGCCCGAGGTCTTCGAGGCGGTCGCGACCCTGCCCAAGCCGACCGTCGCCCGCCTCGCCGGCGCGGCCCGGGCCGGCGGGCTCGGCCTCGTCGCCGCCTGCGACCTCGCGGTCTGCGTCGACACGGCGACCTTCGCCTTCAGCGAGGTGCGGCTCGGCCTCGTCGCGGCGAGCATCTCGGCGCTCGTCCTGCCGCGGATGGACCCGCGGGCGGCGCACGAGCTCCTGCTCACGGGGGCGGTGTTCGGCGCGGCACGCGCGCGGGAGGCCGGGCTCGTCGACCGCGCCGTGCCGGCCGAGCAGCTCGACGACGTCGTCACCGGCCTCGTCGGCGACCTCGTCCTCGGCGAGCCCGGGGCGCTGGCAGCGACGAAAGCGCTCCTCGCGCAACGGCGTTCGCCACGGCTGCGCGAGGAGCTCCAGACCCTCGCGGCGGCGTCCGCGGAGCGGTTCGCCTCGGACGCCGCGCGCGAGGGGATGCGGGCCTTCGCGAGCAAGCGCGCGCCACGCTGGGTCCCTGCTAGGAACGTCCCGGCTCAGTAGCCCTTCGGACGGGCCTTGCCGTTGCGCGACGTCGCCTTGGCGAAGAGCTCGCGTGCCTTGCGCTGGTTCTCGGGCTTGGCGGCCTCGCGGCGGGCGATGTCGATCGCCTTGGCGGCGACGCCGGTCTTGAGCGCCTTGCTGAGGAAGCCCATGATCGGCCACTCCTTCTGGTCGGTCGATGCGGTCGTCGACGGTTCTAACGCCGTACCCGGAAGCGGAGTTTCCGAACCTGGGAGCACCGTTCGTCGTCGTCCGCATGATCAGGGACGTCGTGTGCATGATCACCGACGTGGTGTGCTTGATCACCGACGTGGCGTGCTTGATCACCGGGGGGAGGGTGGGCGTTGACCCGGGGGGTGGGGGTGGGGTTGGGTGGGGGCAAGGGGGTGCGGATCGTGACAGAGCGGACACGCACAGTGAGAGACGACGGGTTGTGGGCGGACGTCACGCTCGTGCCCGTCCGCGGGGGGCCGAGCGCCCGCGGCGAGGCCCGGACGTGGGACGACGACGGCGCGACCGTGCGCGTCGCGTTCGGCAGCGCGCTCGCCCTGGACGGGCAGCCGGTCTGGGTGCGGGCGACGAGCACCGACTCCCACCTCGTCCTGCTCTCCGCCCGGGCCCGGCGCGGCGAGCGCCGGGACGAGCTCGCCCTCGACGCCGTCGTCCACGTCGCGACCGAGGCGCGCCGGGCGCACCTGCGCGCGCCGGTCGAGCACCCCGTGCTCCTCGTCCAGGAGGGCACGCGCAGCCGGACGACCCGCACGGTCGACCTGTCCGCCGCCGGGTGCCGGGTCCGCCGGCTGCCCGAGCACCGCCTGCGCGAGGGCCAGCGGCTGCGCGCCGCGCTCGACGTCGACGCCGGGCCGCCGGTCTGGGCCGACACCGAGGTGGTCCGCGTCGACCACGAGGTCGACGAGATCGCGCTGCACTTCCTCGAGGTGGCCGACGCCGACGCCGAACGCCTCGACCGGGACGTGCTCGCCTACCTCACGGCGGAGGCGACGGGCTGACGTGCACCGTCGCGGCGGACAGCCGCGGCACCGTCGCGAGCAGGTGCTCGTGCGCGGCGTGCGCGATGTCGTGGCCCTCGACGAGCGAGAGCGCCGGGTCCACCCCGAGGTCGGTCTCGGCGCGCAGGGTGTGGCCGAGCCAGCGCACCTGCACCGACTCCACCCGGCGCACCCCCGGCACCTCGGCGAGCCGGCGCTCCACCTCGTCGACGAGCGCGGGGTCGACGGCGTCGAGCAGGCGGCGGCCGACGTCGCGCGCCGCGCCGCGCAGCACCATGAGGATCGCCACGGTGATGAGCAGGCCGACGAGGGGGTCCGCCTGCTCGAAGCCGAGCATGACGCCGACCGCGCCGACGACGACGCCGAGCGAGGTGTACCCGTCGGTGCGCGCGTGGAGGCCGTCGGCGACGAGCGCCGCCGAGCCGATCCGCCGGCCTACCCGGATCCGGTACTGCGCGACGACCTCGTTGCCGACGAAGCCGATGAGGCCTGCCGCGAGCACCCAGCCGACGTTCTGCACCGGCTGCGGGTCGAGCAGCCGACGCACCGACTCCCAGGCCGCGACGGCCGCCGACAGGGCGATCATGAGGACGATGAAGACGCCGGCGAGGTCCTCCGCCCGGCCGTAGCCGTAGGTGAAGCGGCGGGTCGGGGCGCGGCGGCCGATGACGAAGGCGACCCACAGCGGCACGGCGGTCAGCGCGTCGGCGGCGTTGTGGATCGTGTCCGCGAGGAGCGCGACGGAGCCCGAGACGAGGACGACGAGCAGCTGCAGGAGCGCGGTCACCGCGAGCAGGACGAGGCTGATCTTCAGCGCCCGGACGCCCTCGCGGCTCGCGGTGAGCGCGTCGTCGACCGAGTCGGCCGCGTCGTGGCTGTGCGGGCGGACGACGTCGAGGAGCCGGGCCCTCAGCCCGCCGCCACCGTGCTCGTGGCCGTGCTCGTGGCCGTGCGCGTGGCCGTGCTCGTGGCCGTGCCCCTGCGCGTGGCCGTGCTCGCCACCCTCGTGGCCGTGGCCGTGGCCGTGCCCGTCCTCCTGCGCCATGCCCGTCCTCCTCGTGGACCAAAGTCCCTCATACGCCCTCAGGGCGCCACCGGCCCGACCCACGGGCGCGGACTTGTTTGCCACCGGGCGCTCAGTCTCGTGCCCGGACCGCCCGATGCACTCCTCAGGTGGCACACCGCCACGACTGAGGAGTGTGGGTTCCATGGCAGCGGGGTCAACGCCTGGCGGAGGAGTCAGGCTCGGCGTCCGGACGAAGATTCTCAGCGCCGTTCTCGTCGCGGCCCTCGTCGGGCTCGTCGTCGGGTTGGTCGGCGTCGTGCGACTGGCGTCCGTCGCGGACAACGCCGAGGCGATCTACGACCGCGGCGTCGTCCCGATCCAGCACCTCACCTCGGTGCGCCGAGGCATCCTCCAGGTGCGCCTCGACACGACCAACCAGGCGCTGAGCCTGGACGAGGCGGGCACGGCCAAGTACGAGGGCGCCCTCGACGAGGACGACGCGAAGCTCGCCGAGGCGATGGACGCCTACGCGGCCGTCTCCACGGACCCGGCGGCGTTCGAGACGCTGCGCGCCGACTGGGCCCGCTACGTCGAGCTGCGGGACACCAAGATGCTCCCCCTCGGCCGCGCCGACGACTTCGATGCGTGGCAGAAGGTCCGGGACGAGCAGGCCGCCCCGGTCATCCAGGCCATGGGCGCCACGCTCGAGAAGCTCATGGAGGCCGAGCGCGCCGGCGCCGCCGCCCAGCGCGACGCCGCCGCCGCGAGCTACGCCTCGGGGCGCCTGACGATCCTGGCCGTGCTCGTCGTCGGGCTCGTCGCGTCCGTCGCCCTCGGCGGCTTCGTCGCCGGCCGGATCACGACGCCGCTGCGCCGGGTCGCCGACGGCCTCGAGGCGATGGCGCACGGCGACCTCACGGTCGAGGTCTCGGTCACCACCAAGGACGAGGTCGGCGCCATGGCGACCGCCCTCACCCAGGCCCAGCACGGCATGTCCGAGGCCCTCGCCCAGGTGCTCGACGGCGCCTCGAGCCTCGCCGGCGCGGCCGAGGAGCTCGACACGATGACGATGACGATCGCCGCCGCGGCCCAGCAGGCGAGCGACCAGGCCACCTCCGTCGCCGCCGGCGCCGAGCAGGTGAGCCGCAACGTCTCCACCGTCGCCGCGGCCGGCGAGCAGATGCACGCCTCGATCCAGGAGATCGCCCGCAACACGACGGCCGCGAGCGTCGTCGCCAACGAGGCGGTCGAGATCACCGAGACGACGTCGCGCACGGTCGCCCAGCTCGGCGACTCCGGCCGGGAGATCGGCGAGGTCGTCCGCGTCATCACGAGCATCGCCGACCAGACGAACCTCCTCGCGCTCAACGCGACGATCGAGGCCGCCCGGGCCGGCGAGGCGGGCAAGGGCTTCGCCGTCGTCGCCAACGAGGTCAAGGAGCTCGCCCAGCAGACCGGCTCGGCGACCGGCGACATCGCCCAGCGCGTCGAGAAGATCCAGTCCGACACGTCCGCGGCGATCGAGGCCATCGCGAAGATCGCCGACGTCGTCAGCAAGATCGACGGCTACCAGACGACGGTGGCCGGCGCCGTCGAGGAGCAGTCGGCGACGACGAACGAGCTGACCCACAACGTCGGCGAGGCCGCCGTCGGGTCGAGCACGATCGCCGAGACGATCAGCGGTGTCGCCGACGCGACGAACCGCACGAGCGAGACGGTCGGCCAGGTGCGCCAGGCGAGCACCGAGGTGTCCCGGATGAGCCAGGAGCTCCAGACCCTCGTCGCGAGGTTCCGGGTGCGCTGACCCGACGACGCCACCCCGCGACGCCCCCGGAGCTCACTCCGGGGGCGTCCGCGCCTCCTCGACGAGCGCCGTCGCGACGTCCCGCAGCCGCTCGTTGCGGACCATGCTCTCCCGCCGCAGCCGCTCGAACGCCGCGTCCGCGTCGAGCCGCTCGCGGTGCATGAGCACGCCCTTGGCCTGCTCGATGACCGCCCGCGAGGCCATCGCCTCGCGCAGCTGCGCCGCCTCCGTGCGCGCGAGCACCTCCCGCAGCGCGCCGCCGAGGACCGGACCGAGGACGACGGCGTAGCCGCGCACCCGGTCGGCCTCGCGCGCCGCCTCGCCGGCCTGCTCGCCGTAGAGGGCCACGACGCCGGTGCGGCCCTCCCCCAGCGCGAGCGGGAGCACGGCGAGGCTTCGGATCCCGAAGTCCGCGACGAGGCGCGTCGCCAGCCCGTTCCACGCCGCCGTCACGGGGTCGGACGCCTCGAGGTCCTCGACGACGACGCCGCGGCCGGCGCTCGCGAGGTGCGTCGGCCCGCCGGGGGCCTGGGCCTCGACCTGCCCGACGAGGGCGGCCAGCTCGCCGCGGGCCGCCATGACCGGGCCGCGGTGCGGTCCGGCCTCGGCGAACAACCGGACGTGCGGGACGCCGGACATCCCGGCGAGCACGTCGACGGCGCGCGCCGCGAGCACGTCGGGGTCGGCCGAGCCGGCGTCGAAGAGCGCCGCGACCGCCGCGAGGTCGCCCTCGGGGGCGGGCGGGAGCGCGACGCCGTCGTCCGGCTCGTCGTCAGCCTCGACCGGGTCGGCCGGACCCTCGGTGACGACCGCGTCGGGCAGGACGTGCGCCGCCGGGGCCGTGGACAGCTGCCAGAGCAGGACGCCGGGGTCACTGCCGGGCGCCGCGCCCGGCGCGGGGACCCGGTCGAGGCTCGCCACGACCACCATGATCCTGATCTGGTGGCGGCGGCTGACCCGCAGGGTCACCTCGGCCGTCACCGGGTGCGGGGCGCCCGCCGCGACCGTGGCGAGCCGGCGCAGCCGGCCGTGCGGGCTGCGGACGAACTCGGCCAGCCACGTCCCCGGCAGGGACGACGCGGGCCGCCCGACGAGCCGGGCCGCGGCGACGTTGCCGAACACGATCTTGGTGTCCCGCGCGGTGACGAGCAGCGGGAGCGGGGTGGCCGCGAGGACGGCGAAACCGAGGTCCTCGCTCATCGGGCCTGTCCGGCACGACGGGCGGAAGGGTGGAGCACGAGCACAGGGACCTCTCGGGCACGGGTTTAGCGCCCTTGGGAGGCGCGACCGGTTGCGGGGTGCGCCGAGGTCCCGGGCGGAGCCGTCGCCCGAGCTCTTCTTCTTTACGCAGGAAGCATTATGCGCACGTCCCCGTCGCCGACATGCACGGGGTCGGCGACACGCGCTCCTGCGGCTCTCGGCCAGACTGGTGCTCGTGGACGAGCTGCTCACCGACGACCCGCGGGCGGCCGCCCGGCTGCTGGCCGTCGGCGGCCTCGTCGGGCTGCCGACCGAGACCGTCTACGGGCTCGCGGCCGTCGCCGACGACCCGCGCGCCGTCGCCCGCGTCTACGCGACCAAGGGCCGGCCCGCCGACCACCCGCTCATCGTCCACGTCCGCGGGCTCGAGGACGTCGCGGCGTGGGCGCGGCACGTCCCGCCGTACGGGGTCGCCCTCGCCCGCGCGGTGTGGCCGGGTCCGCTCACCCTCGTGCTGCCGCGCGGTCCGCGCGCCGGCGACCACGTGACCGGCGGCCAGGACACGGTGGGCCTGCGGGCCCCGGCGCACCCGCTCGCCCTCGAGGGGCTCGCGCACCTCGCGCCTCAGGCGGCCCGCGGCGTGCCCGGGCGCGCGGCGCCGTCGGCGACCCGTTTCGGCCGGGGGAGCCCGACGCGGGCGGACGAC
>JBQGCR010000979.1:0-2350 GCA_052038585.1 Kineosporiaceae bacterium | reverse complement strand
GGCCGGCGACGACCGGCCGCCAGGTGCTCGTCGACCGCCGGTCGTCCCGCCCCTTCGACCTCGTGGCGCTCACCTGGTCGGGCCCCGCACAGGTCCCCGGGCTCGCCGTCACCGCCCGGGTCCTCGAGAACGGCTCCTGGTCCCCGTGGACCGCCCTGGAGGCCGAGGACGACGCCGACGGCGAGGGCGTCGCGGGCCGGTCCGGCACCGCGCCGCTGCTCACCGACGGCGCGACGGCCGTGCAGGTCCGCGTCTCCACCGGCGGACCGCTGCCGGCCGGGCTCGAGGCGCACCTGGTCGACGGCGGCGACTCGCCGTCGGACGGCGTGACGCCGGGGCCCGTGGCCGCCGCCCAGGCCGCGGTCGCCGCGCCGACTGTCGTCACCCGGGCCCAGTGGGGCGCCGACGAGTCCTTGAGGTCGGGCGGCAGCGTCGTCAACAGCCGCGTCCGGGCCCTCGTCCTGCACCACACCGCCGGGTCGAACAGCTACTCCTCGGCCGGCGCCTACGCCGAGCTGCGAGCGACGTACGCCTACCACACGCAGGTCCGCGGGTGGAGCGACATCGGCTACAACCTGCTCGTCGACCGCTACGGGCGGATCTACGAGGGCCGCAAGGGCAGCATCACCCAGGCCGTGCGCGCCGCGCACGCGGGCGGCTTCAACACCGACACGTTCGGCGTGTCGGTCATGGGCAACTTCGACACCGCCTCGCCGCCCTCCGCGGTCGTGTCCGCCGTGACCCGGGTCATGGCCTGGAAGGCGTCGCAGTACGGCATCGACCCGAACGGGTCGACCACCCTGACGTCCGAGGGCGGCGGCACGGCCCGGTGGCCCGCCGGGACCCGGGTGACGCGGCCGACGATCATGGGACACCGCGACGTCGGCCTCACCGCCTGCCCCGGCCAGTACCTCTACCCCAAGCTCACCCAGATGAGGGCGGACGTCGCGACGCTGCTGCGCACGCCGACGACCCCGCCCCCGACGACCCCGCCGCCGCCCCCGCCGGCGGGCCTCGGGCCGCAGGCGATCAGCGGCGACTGGGACGGTGACGGCAAGGACGAGCCCGGGCTGTGGGACGACGGCAAGGCCGCCGTGCGTCTGCACGACGGGCGGGTGGTCCGCTTCGCCTACGGCTTCGCCGGCGCACGGGCCTTCGCGGGCGACTTCGACGGTGACGGTCGCGACACGATCGGGATCTTCGCCGGCGGCACCTTCTACCTGCGCGACAGCCTCACGTCGGGCGTCGCGGACACCGTCGTCCACCTCGGTCGCACCGGGGACCTGCCGGTCATCGGCCGGTGGCCGTGGATGAGCGGCGGGCAGGGGATCGGTGTGGTCCGCGCCGGGCAGTGGTACCTGCGGCGCTCCTTCAGCGACGGCCCGGCGGAGATCTCCTTCGCCTGGGCCCGGGCGAGCGACGTCCCGCTCGCCGCGGACGTCGACGGCGACCGGCTCACGGAGCCCGTCGTCTTCCGCGACGGCACCTTCTACCTCGGCGACGCGGTGCCCGTCGGGTCGGCCCGTCCGGTCGCCTTCGGCAAGGCCGACGACCAGCCCGTGCTCGGCGACTGGGACGGGGACGGGCGGGCCACCCCGGGCGTCTTCCGGGAGTCCGTCGGCGCCTGGTACTGGCGCGACGACCTCTCGGGCGGCATGGGCACGTCGGCGGTCGCCTTCGCGGGCTGACGGCGCCCGCCCGCCGGGACGACCCGGGGCAACCCGCGCAACTTCCCCGCCGGGGCCCCGCGAGGGGGGTTGACCTCACCGGGTCGTCACGTAGGGTGAGCGCTCGTGACGGGGGTCGGAGCGTCGGCTGCCGCGCACCCGTGCCGCAAGGAGACTGCCTCATGCGCCTCACCGCCTGCCTGGCAGCCGCCGTCGCCGTGGCGCCGGCCCTGCTGTTCCTGCCGACGGTCACCCCGCCGGCCGCGGCGGCGCGGCCCGTGCCGCCGCGCCTGACGTCACTGCCCGTCCCCTCCGTGGACGCCGCCGCGACCGCGCCGCGCGGGGCGGGGACCGCCGGGCAGGACGGCGCGGGGAGCGCGCGGCGGACCGTCGCGTCCGTCGACGTGGGCCGGTCCCGGCCCTTCGACCTCGTCGCCGTGACGTGGTCCGCCGGCAGCGCGCCCGCGGGGATGTCGGTCCAGGTCCGGGTCCGCGAGGCCGGCCGCTGGGGTGCGTGGGAGGCGCTAGGCCGCGACGACTCGGCGCCGGACCCGGGCTCCCCGGACGCCCTCGCCGAGGCCCGCACCGGGCTCGAGGGGACGGCGCCGCTGCTCGCCGCCCGGGCGGACGGCGTCCAGGTGCGCGTCGACGCGGCGGGTCCGGCCCCGCGGGGGCTGCGGCTG
>JBQGCR010000978.1:0-2547 GCA_052038585.1 Kineosporiaceae bacterium | reverse complement strand
TCGAGCAGGGTCACCGGCACCTCGGACGACGACAGCAGGTCGCGCAGCGCCGGCCACCCGACCGAGCCGCCCGGCGCCGCCTGCCCGTCCACCGATCTGGGGTCCACGTTCTGCCCGCCCTCGCTCACTCCGGCACATCCCACCACACCGTCACCGTCGGCCGAGGGGCCACCGGGAGCTGCGCGAGCGCGCTCGCGACGTCGTCGTCCCGGTCCGGCGCCAGGCACAGCCGGGTCCGCACGTGGGCCACCCGGTCCGCCGCCCCGAGCCGCTCCGACAGCGGCGGCCGGGGGTCCGTCCACGCCGTGCTCCGGGCCGGCAGCCCGGCCTCGCGCAGGACGGTGACGGCGTCGTCCGCCGTCGGGCCGTCGGGTCGCTCGAGGCCCCAGAACCGTTGCCACAGAGGTGAGAGCCAGGCCAGCGGATGCCGTGCGGGCAGCTCGAGGACGACGCGGCGGCGGGCGCGCTCCGACAGCGCGAGGGCGAACGGGGCGAGCCGCGCGACGTCGTAGACGACGTGGTGGCAGACGACGACGTCGGCCCGGTCGCAGCCGGGCGCGACGTCCGGCCACCGACCGGCCACCGTCGTCGCCGCGACCCCGCGCGCCGCCGCGGACGCCGCGAAGCGCTCGAGCATCTGCGGGCTCCGGTCGACGCCGGTGAGGTGACCCGCGGGCGGTACGAGCGCGAGCGACGCGCGACCACCGCCGCAGCCGACGTCGAGCACCGACCCGCCGTCGGGCAGCGCCTCGAGCGCCTGCTCGGTCGACACGGTCCGCGGCAGCGGGCCGTCGGGGGCCTCGAAGCACGCGACCGGGTGCGCCCACGGGGACGCCGGCGCCTGGGCGAGCACGTGCTCCGGCAGCGCCCAGCCGGCGAGGGCGTCCGCCCACGCCCGCGCCGCCGTGCCGCCGTCGATCACGGCGACCAGACTAGGGTCGCCGGCGGCGTCGTGACGACGTTCCGGTCGTGGCCGCCGGTCCCGACCCCCGCACGGCACGGGCAGGCCTGACTGGTCCGTTCACGAGCGTCACGAATCGTCGCCCTTGCGCCGGCGGCGCCTGACGTCCCGGGGCATGCCCTAGGGTCGGGCGCATGACCCAGCCCGACCCGTGGGCGGCGCTCGGTGCGCTGATCCGCCGGCAGCGCGAGCTGGCCGAGCTGCCGATGCGCCACCTCGCCGACGCCGTCGGCATCTCCAACCCCTACCTGAGCCAGATCGAGCGCGGCCTGCGCGCGCCGTCGGAGGCGGTGCTCGAGGCGATCGCGGAGTCGCTCCAGACGACGTCCGACGCCCTCTACGAGCAGGCCGGCTTCGTCGCGCCCGAGGAGGACGGCGCCGACGCGCCGGCCCCGGCCGGTCTCGAGGACGCGATCGCCGCGGCCACCGAGCTCACGGCCGCCCAGCGCAAGGCCCTCACCGAGGTCTACCGGGCTTTCCTCGACGCGAACACGGTCCGCCGCCGCCGCGCCCGCTGAGCAGAAGGACAGAGGTGAGTCATGGCCGGCATCGACGTCGTCAGGGTCGACGAGCGGGACTCGGGCTGGGAGGACGACCGCCCTCGCTTCCGGGTCTACCTCCACGGCAGCGGTCGCAGCGAAACGCAGGGCTGGACGGTGACGTACGACGTCCTCGGCGCCGACGTCCTCCAGGTCGTCGACTGGGCGCAGCGGCAGGTCCGGGACGACGAGACGTACGCCGTCGCCCTCGTCCGCGACGAGCAGGACCCCGACGGCCGGCGCCGACGCGGGCTCGTCTGGCTCGTCGGCCGGGACGGCAACGACGACGGCAGGGACGACGTCCGGATCGCCGCGGCGCAGGCCCGCATGCTGGCTCGCCGCGAGGCCCCGGTGGGCGTGCCGGCCGGTGACCGGATGCCGTCGGGCGTCCCCGGATCGGCCGAGGTCGACGCCCGCGCCCGCCAGTGAGTGCAGCACCAAGATCGCCGTGAGGTAGAGGTTCGGTACGCCTGAGCCGTGCCGGACCTCTACCCATCCGTGATCTTGTGCCGGGCTTCCCCGACCCGGGCCCGGTGCGGGCGGGCGGCGTGTCCTGCCCGCAGCCGTCAGTCGCGCAGGGTGGCGAGGCGGGTGAACAGCGGCGCCCAGTGCTCGCGGAGGGACTCACGGCCCATGAAGAGGCCGAGGTGCCCGCCGGGGACGACCTCGCGGTGCACCAGCGCGGCCGGCGTCGAGGCGTGGTCGGCCAGGGCGAAGACCTGCGGCGGCGGCGTGATGTGGTCGCTCTCGCCGGCGAGGAGGAACAGCGGCATGTCGACCCTGGCGAGGTCGACGTGCCGGCCGCCGGCCCGCAGGGTGCCGCCGACGAGCTCGTTGCGCTGGAAGAGGTGCTGGACGATCCACAGGTAGAACGAGCCCGGGATCGGCTGGGTCCACTGGAACCAGTCCTCGAAGTGCCGGTACCGCTCGACCGCCGCCCGGTCGTGCACCTGGGTGAGCAGGCCGAGCTGGCGCTCGTACTCCGCCTGCGGCTGCAGCGCCTTGAACCCGGCGAGGAGGAAGTCGCCCGGCAGGACGCCGCCGTTG
>JBQGCR010000977.1:0-2171 GCA_052038585.1 Kineosporiaceae bacterium | reverse complement strand
CAGCCTGCTCGGGATGACCCGGCACGACCGGGCGCGCCTGCCGTACATGCACCCCGGACGGGTGGACGTCATCGGCGCCGGGGCGCTCGTGTGGCGCCGGGTCGTCGAGCGGCTCGCCGCCGAGGCGGGTCTGACGACGGTCACGACGAGCGAGCACGACATCCTCGACGGGATCGCCTGGTCGCTCGCGGTCCGCGAAGCTTGAGCGCGAGCGACCAGGACGGGCGTCCGGTCGGGCCGGCCACCGGGGGGCTGTGCAGGAGGACGGTCGTGGGCGTGTGCCGCGGCGCCGTGCGGGGCACGAGGACCGTATGGCCGCCATCGGGTTCCACGCCTCCCACGAGCAGATCGCCCCGTCCGCGCTCCTGACCGCCGTGAAGCGGGCGCAGGAGGCGGGCTTCACCCGGGCGATGTGCTCGGACCACTTCGCGCCGTGGAGCGCCGCGCAGGGGCAGTCCGGCTTCGCGTGGGCCTGGCTCGGCGCGGCGCTCGCCTCGACGGACCTCCCGCTCGGCTGCGTCACCGCGCCGGGGCAGCGCTACCACCCCGCGATCCACGCGCAGATGAGCGCGACGCTCGCCGAGATGTTCCCCGGCCGGTTCTGGTTCGCGGCCGGCAGCGGGCAGGCGCTCAACGAGCACGTGACGGGCGACCGCTGGCCGCCCAAGGCCGAGCGCGAGCAGCGGCTGCTCGAGTCGGTGGACGTCATCCGGGCCCTGCACGCCGGCCAGGTCGTCACCCGGCACGGGCACGTCGAGGTCGACCGGGCGTACCTGTGGACCCGGCCGCAGACGCCGCCGCCGGTCTTCGGCGCGGCGGTCACGGCGGGCACGGCCGCGTGGGTCGCCGGCTGGGCCGACGGCCTCATCACGGTCAACCAGCCGCTGCCGGTGCTCGAGGAGGTGCTCGCCGCCTACCGCGCCGCGGCCGGCCCGGACGCGCCGGCCCGGCTCCAGGTGCACGTCAGCCTCGCCGGCAGCCGCGCCGACGCGCTGAGGCTCGCCCACGAGCAGTGGGCGCCGGTCTCGATCGGCAGCCCGGTCGCGTGGGACCTCGCGCTGCCCGAGGACTTCGAGGCCGTCGCGCGGTTCATCGCGCCCGAGGACGTCGAGGGCTCCGTCGTCTGCGCCGGCTCCCCCGCCGAGCTCGCGGAACGCCTTCTCCCCTACCTGGAGCTGGGCTTCGAGGAGGTCTACCTCCACCACGTCGGCCAGGACCAGGCGCCGTTCCTCGACGCCGCGGGCGAGCACCTGCTCCCCGCGCTCGCCTCCGCAGGGCACCGCTGAGCCGCCGATCCCCGCTCTCCCCTTGCCGATCCGTCCCCGACGGGACAGGGTGACGGCCATGGGAGACATGGTCACGTTCGCGAGCAACGGCTCGACCGCGGAGGGCTACCTCGCGCTGCCCACCGGCCCGGACGGCACGCCCGGCAGCGGGCCCGGCGTCATCGTCGTCCAGGAGTGGTGGGGTCTGGTCGGGCACATCAAGCACCTCGCCGACCGCTTCGCCGAGGCCGGGTTCGTCGCGCTGGCGCCGGACTTCTACCACGGCGCGGCGACCGGTGAGCCGGACGAGGCGATGCGGCTCATGATGGGCCTGGCCATGGACCGGGCCGCGAAGGACATCGCCGGCGCGGCGACCTACCTGTCCGGCCTCGACGCCGTGAGCAGCCCGGGGATCGGCGCCGTCGGCTTCTGCATGGGCGGCTCGCTCGCCCTGTGGAGCGCCACGGTCGCCGAGAACGTCCACGCCGCAGTCGGTTTCTACCCGGCGGTGCCGTGGGAGCGGATGGAGCCGGACTGGCCGTCGTACGACGGCAAGGCCGCGATGATCCACTGCTCGCAGGAGGACGGCACGTCCGCCGCCCCCGGCATCCAGACGGCGGTCGCCGCGATCAGCGCGGCCGGCGGCTCCGTCGAGGTCTTCGACTACGCCGGCACCCACCACGCCTTCTTCAACGACGAGCGGTCCGAGGTCTACGACGCCGAGGCGGCGGGCCTGGCGTGGAAGCGCACGACCGAGTTCCTCCACGGGCGGCTGGGCTGACGTCCGGCGCGTGAGCCTGCCCCACCCCCTCACGGGCGAGCCCTTCGACTCCCCCGTCCCGCCCGGCACCGGGTGGCCGGAGGACCCCTCGGCACCGCGGACGCCGCGGGCCAGGACGGCGGACG
>JBQGCR010000976.1:0-12585 GCA_052038585.1 Kineosporiaceae bacterium | reverse complement strand
CGCCGACCGGCTGCCGGTGAACGCCAGCGGCCCCGGGGCCCCCGTCCCGGTCGGCGCCGCCGGCGGCGCCGACGGCGCCGGCGGCGTCGGCCCGGGCGGCGTGGGCGGCGTGGGCGGCGCCTCGGACCGGGCGACGACGAGCGAGGTCGTCGTCGTCACGTCCGTGCCGTCCGGCCAGGTCACGGTGACCTCGACCTCGTGGCGGCCCGCGGCGAGCGCGACCGGCCACGTGAGCGACCACGTGGCGTCCTCCTCGACGGCGGTCGACCGGCTGAGCCCCTCGATCGTCACCAGGACCGGCGAGCCGGCCGGCGCGGTGGACGTGCCGGCGATGACGATCCCCTCGCCCTCGGAGACCGCCGGCGGCTCGACGACGACCTCGGTCGGCACCACGCGCAGGGTCGACGTCGCCGTCGCCCGGTTGCCCGCCGCGTCGGCGACCGTCGCCGTGACGAGGTGCGTCGCGACCGCGAGCTCGCCCCACTGCACCGACCAGGCCCCGTCGGCGGCGAGCACCTCCTGCTGCGTCCCGCCGACGGCGACCGTCACGGCGGTGCCGTCCGGCACGTCCGTCGTGCCCTCGAGGAGCGGCGTGCGGTCCAGGGTCTCCCCGGACGTCGTCACGGCGATCCGCGGCGCCGTCGCGTCGACCGTGACGGTGCCCGTGGCGCGCCCGGTGTTGCCGGCCGCGTCGACGATCTCCGCCCGGACGTCGTGCCGGCCGTCCGGGAGGTCGACGGGCCAGTCGAGGCACCAGCCGCCGTCCGCGTCGAGCGCGGTCGTCGCGGTCCGGTCGCCGACGACGACCGTGACGGCGGTCCCCGCGGCGCCCTCCCCGGTGCCGCAGACCCGCGGCGTCGTGTCGCGTCCCGCGACGTCGGCGACCGTGACGTCCGGCGCCGTCGTGTCCACCACGAAGGGCGCGCTCGCCGTGCCGGTGTTGCCGGCGGCGTCGTCGACCGCGACGTCGACGGTCCACGGGCCCTGCGCCAGCGTGACCGGCCAGTCGAGCGACCAGGTGCCCTCGGCGGTGACCGCCGCGGTGCGGGTCACGCCGTCCACGCGCACGCGGACGAGCGAGCCGGGGGCCGCGGTCGTGCTGCCGTGGAACGTCGGCGTCACGTCGCGGGTCGGGGTCGCGGTGACGACGCCGATCGTCGGTGCGGTCGTGTCGACGACGAGCGAGGCCGTCGCGGTGCCGGTGTTCCCGGCGGCGTCCGTCACGGACGCCTCGACCCGGTACGTCGCGTCGGGCAGGGACACGTCCCAGTCGACGCACCAGTCGCCGCCGGCCCGCACCACGGCCGTCCGGGTCTGCCCGTGGAGGGTCACGGCGACGACAGCGCCCGCGCCGGCGTCGCTCGTGCCGCAGACCGTCGGGGTCGGGTCGTGCGTCAGCGCCGCGGTGACGTCGACGGCCGGCGGCGTCGCGTCGAGGACCGCGCTGTCGCTGTCGCTGCCCTCGTTGCCGGCGGCGTCGCGGACCGTCGCGGTCACGGTCACCGGGCCCTCGGTCAGGGTCGTGGGCCAGTCGAGGGCGAAGGCGCCGCCGGTGACGACGGCAGTGCGGGACTCGCCCCCGATCCGCAGCGTGACGACGGAGCCGTCCGGCACGTCGGCGGTGCCCTCGACCCGGGGCGTGAGGTCGCGCGGGCCGGAGGTGATCCGGACGTCCACGGCGGGGGCGGTGCGGTCGACGGTGAACGGCGCCTCGTCGGTCCCGACGTTGCCCGCCGCGTCGGTGACGGACACCCCGACGAGGTGGTCGCCCTCGGTGAGCGCGACCGGCCAGTCGAGCGCCCACGTGCCGTCGGGGAGCACGGGGGCCGTGCGGGCCGCGCCGCCGTCGACGCGGACGTCGACGAGCGCGCCGGCGCCGGCGTCGCTGAGGCCGGAGAACGCCGGCGTGAGGTCCGGCGACGGCGTCGCGACGTCGACCGTGACGAGCGGGAGGGTGGTGTCGACGACGAGCGTGCCGCTCGCGCGAGCGGTGTTCCCCGCGGGGTCGTCGACCTCGGCGGTGACGGGGTACGTGCCGTCGAGCAGGTCGACCGGCCAGTCGAGGCACCACGCCCCGCCGGACGCCGCCGCCGTCGCGGTCCGGCCGTCGACGGTGACCCGGACGAGCGCGCCGTCCCCGGCGTCGGTCGTCCCGCAGAGGGTCGGCGTCGCGTCGGTCGTCGTCCGCCCGGTGACGGCGAGCCCCGGCGGTGTGGTGTCGAGGGTGATCGTGTCGGTGTCGGAGGCCTCGTTGCCGGCGGCGTCGCGCGCCGTCGCGGTGACCGTCCGCGGGCCGTCGGCGAGCGGTGTCGGCCAGGTGAGCGCGAAGGTGCCGCCGGACACGGCGGCGTCGTGCGACTCGCCGCCGACGGCCAGGGACACGGACGCCCCGTCGGGCAGGTCGGTGGTGCCGACCACGTCCGGCGTCGCGTCGGTCGGGGGCGAGTCGAAGCGAACGTCGACCGCGGGGGCCGTGGCGTCGACGGTCACCGTGCCCGACGCCGTCGCCGTCGAGCCGTCGGTGACGGACACCGCGACCGGCAGCACGCCGTCGGCGAGGTCGACGGGCCACTCGAGCGACCAGCGGCCGGACGCGTCGACGGTCGTCGTCCGCGCGTCCCCGTCCACGGCGACGGTGACGGTGGTCCCCGGGGCGGCGTTCGTCGTGCCGGTCAGGGTCGGCGTGCGGTCCCGGGTGGCGCCGGGGGCGTCGAGGGACACCGACAGGGGCTGGACGGACGTGCGCACCGACGGCGAGCCCGACAGCGGGGTGGTGCCGACGGCCGCCGTGGCGGCGACGTCGTAGTCGCCGAGGGTGCCCGGGACGGCGAGGTCGAAGGTCAGCTCGCGGCTGCTGCCGGCGGGGACGGTGAAGCCCTCGGTGAACCAGACGTGGCCGGCGGAGGTCACCGGGTCGTCGGCCGCGGCGCCGGCGTACCGGGCCGACGACGCGACGTACGTCGGGACGGCCGGGCTCGACGGGAGCGCGACGTCGACGGTGTCGACGCGGATCTCGTTCGCGCCCGTGTTCGTCAGGGTGACCGTGTACGCCACCTGCCCGCCGCCGGGCGGCAGCAGGGCGCGGTCGCGGGCGAGCCCGACGCCGGCCTGCATGACGGGGCTCGGGATCGGGGCGAGCGCGGCGTAGGTGCCGTCGACCGTCATGTGCTTGATCGGCGAGCCGGAGGCGATGTGCGCCATCGGGCTGACCGTCGTCGGCGCCGCGGTCGTGCCCACGGCGCGGAACGTCGCGACCGCGGTGTAGTCGGACGCGGCCGGGTTCGGCAGCGTCACCTCGAGGAAGTGGTCGAAGGTGGCCGTGTTGCCGCCGGCGAACGTGTACCGGACGCCGACGAGCTGGAGCGCGTCAGCGCGCCACGAGGCGTAGGACGCGGGCGTGTAGCTGAACATCTGGCTGCCGCCGACGGTGCCGGTCTCGCCGGTCTGGGTGACGGTGACCAGGCCGCCGACCTGCGGCGGGGTGGGCCCGGAGACGACGGTGCGCACCTTGTTGGCGGCGGCCTGGATGTCGTCGGCGACCGACCGGGTCACGGACGTGCGGCACGTGGCGGCGGCGAGGTCGGGACGCGTCGGGTAGACGGCGACGGCGTGGGTCTCGGAGGCGACCTCGTCGGCGGCGGTGAGGTAGAAGTACGCGTTCGCGCTCGCGCCCGCGGCCAGGGGACCGACGTGGACGACGCCCGGCTCGTGCGCGGCCTTCGTCAGCAGGGCGCCCGGCGCGAAGCCCTCGACCTGCACCCAGACGTCGTCCAGGCGGGCCCCGGTCGCGTTGGTGACCCGGAACCCCTCGTAGCCGCTCGTGATGAGCGGGGAGGCGTCGACGTCGACGTACATCGTCGTGCCCTGCAGCGGGGTGAGGGTCAGGCCGGCCGCGCTGCAGGTGGGTGGCGCGGCGGCCGCGGCGGGCGAGCCGAGGACGACGGCGGGGGCGGCGGCGAGCGTCAGCGCGCAGGCGGCAGCCGCGACGGGGCGCAAGGAGGGCACGTGGGTCGGTCGGGGAGTGGATCGAGCCGCTTGAGGCGGTCACCGCCACGAGCCGGGGCGGCTCACCCGTCGGGAGCACCGGTCCCCGTCCGGCCGAGCCCTTCGACCCGGCCGCCCCCGGGACGTTCCGCCCGCCGTCGCGGGACCCGCCGGCTGTCACGCTGGGAGGCGTGAAGACCGTCGACGTCGCCGGCCTGTCCACCGCCCTGGCCGGCCTCCCGCCCACCCCCCGCATCGTCGCCTCGGGGAACTTCGCGTCCCCGCACACGCTGCTGGGACTCATCGACAAGGTGCTGCCCGAGTACCGGCTGCACGCGCTGAACGCCCAGCGCGGGCTGCCCGACCGCGAGGGCGTCGTCCTGGAGACGGCGTTCGTGGGGCCCGGCATGCGGCGCAGCCCGCGGCTGGCCTACGTGCCGTGCCGGCTGTCGCTCACCCCGCGGCTGTTCGCGACGACGTGCCCGCCCGACGTCGTCGTCCTCCACGTGTCGAAGGTCCACGACGGCACGGTGTCGATGGGCATGGAGGTCAACATCCTCCCCGCGGCCGTCGAGGCGGTGAAGCGCCGCGGCGGGCTCGTCGTCGCCCAGGTCAACGAGCGGATGCCGTACACGTTCGGGGACGGCGTCCTCCCGGTCGAGGACGTCGACTACGCGATCGAGGTGGACGAGCCGCTGCCCTCCCCCGGCACGGTGACGCTCGACGACGCGAGCCGGACGATCGGCGAGCTCGTCTCCCGCCGCGTGCCGGACGGCGCGACGCTGCAGATGGGCATCGGCGCGGTGCCCGACGCCGTCCTGCACGGACTGCGGGAGCGGCGTGGCCTCAAGGTGTGGAGCGAGATGTTCAGCGACGGGGTCCTCGCCCTCGAGGACGTCGGCGCGATGGACCCGGACGTCCCGATCACCGCGTCGTTCCTCTTCGGCTCGGACGCCCTCTACCGCTGGGTCGACCGCAACCCGCGGGTGCGGCTGCTGCGCACGGAGACGACGAACGAGCCGGCGAACATCGCGAAGAACCCGAACATGGTCTCGGTGAACACCGCCCTGCAGGTCGACCTCTTCGCCCAGGCGAACGCGAGCCGGATCGACACCCGGATCTTCTCCGGCTTCGGCGGCCAGACCGACTTCATCGTCGGCGCGCTGCACTCCCCCGGCGGACAGTCGATCATGGCCCTGCGCTCGTGGCACCCCAAGGCCGACGTCTCGACCGTCGTCCCGCTCGTCGACGAGCCGGTCACCTCGTTCCAGGCGACGGCGATCGTCACCGAGCAGGGGACGGCGGAGATCTTCGGCCGCACCGAGCGGGAGCAGGCGGCCAACCTCGTCGAGAACGCCGCCGACCCGCGGGTGCGCGACGAGCTGCGCGAGGAGGCCCGGGCCCTCGGCCTCGCCTGAGCCTCACCCGGGCGCGTGCGCCCGCAGGAAGGCGGTGACGACGGCCTCGGCGACGTCGTCGCCGACCGGCTCGTGGGACAGCATCGCCCGGAAGGCGAGCGGGCCGACGAGCTGGGCGACGGCGAGGTCGCGGTCGACGTCGGCGTTCAGGAGCCCGCGCGCGACGCACGCGTCGAGGAGACCGACGAGGTGACGCCGGCGGGCGCCCGCGTGCTCGTCCCGGATCGCGTCCAGCGCGGGGTCGCGCGCCGCGTGGTCGAGCAGCGCCGGCATGACCCGGGCCCACGCCGCTCCGCGGAAGTCGCGGGCGTACGCGACGACGGTCGAGGTCAGCGCCTCGACGGGGTCGTCGCCCGCCCGGACGTCCGGCGCGCCGGCGTCCGGCACCGCGTGGCGGAAGGCGTCGACGAGCAGGGCCTCGGTGGTCGGCCAGTGCCGGTAGACGGTCTGCCGGGCGACGCCGGAGCGCTGCACCACCTTCTGCACGGTGAAGCCCGCCGGGCCCTCCTCGAGCAGCAGCGCCGCGGCGGCCTCGAGCACCCGGCGGCGGGACCTGGTGACCCGCGGGTTCTCCGGCACCCGGGAATCCTAGCCAACGAGACAGCGTTGTCTCGTTGACCGTTCCCGACCACTGCTCGGACCAGGAGGACCCCCATGCGCATCGCCGCCCTCGGCGTCACCGGCGGCACCGGCCGCCACCTCGTCGACCTCGCCCTCGACCGCGGCCACGAGGTCGTCGCGCTCGCCCGGCGCCCGGAGGCGCTCGAGGACCGGCCGGGCCTGACCCGCGTGCGCGTCGACGTCTTCGACCCGGCCGGCCTCGAGGGACCGCTCGCCGGGGCGGACGCCGTCGTCTCCGTGCTCGGCGTCTCCGGCCTGCTCCAGGCGCGCCGCGGCACCGAGGTGTACTCGCGCGGCACCGGCGCGGTCGCGACGGCGATGGCGCGGGTCGGGGCGCGGCGGCTGCTCGTCGTGACGAGCGGCGGGGTCGAGCCGCAGCCCGGCGACGGCTGGTTCTACCGCCGGGTCCTCAAGCCCCGGTTCCTCGAGCCGGCCTACCGGGACATGCGCGCCGCCGAGGCGGCCCTGCGCGCGGGCGACCTGGACTGGACGATCGTCCGGCCCTCGTTCCTCGTCGGCGACAAGCCCCGGACGGACTACCGGGTGGGCGTCGGCGCCGGCTTCCCCGACGACGCGACGCTGTCGCGCTGGAGCCTGGCGCACTACCTCGTCGGCGAGGCGGAGGCCGCCGCGGCCGTGCGGGAGACGGTCTGGCTGACGACCTGACCCGGGCTCAGTGGTCGAGCTCGAACCAGACGCGCTTGCCGTCGGGGAACCGGTCGCTGCCCCAGCGGGACGCGAGGGTGTCGACGATGAGCAGCCCGCGGCCGTGCTCGCTGTCGAGGTCGCTGCCGTCGGCGACCGGCAGGCCGCGGTCGTGGTCGGACACCGCGACGTGGAGCAGGTTCGGCCGCGCGGCGATGACGAGCTCGACCGGGCCGCCGGCGTGCACGACCGCGTTCGTCACGAGCTCGGACGTGAGCAGCGTCGCCGGGCCCTCCAGGGCGGTGAGGTCGAGGACGTCGAGCACCTCGCGGACCCGCCGCCGGGCCACCTGCGGCGCGGCGACGGTGGAGTCCAGGTCGAGCCGGGTCACGTGGTGCCCCCCGCCGGACGGCGACACGGCGCGCATCGCGAGCAGGGCGATGTCGTCGTCCTGCTCCGTGCCCGGGCGCAGCGTCGCGAGGAGGCCGTCGCAGAAGGCCTCGAGGCTCGCGGGGGGCGACCCGGCCGCGGCGCGCAGCGCGTCCATCCCCGTCCCCAGGTCGCTGCCGCGCACCTCGACGAGCCCGTCGGTGTAGAGCAGGACGACGTCGTCGACGTGCAGGACGACGCTCGCCACCGGCCACACCCCGGCACCCGGGACGCCTAGCGGCGCACCGGGTTCCACGTCGACCCAGCGGGCCCCGAGGGAGGACGTGACGACCGGCGGCGGGTGCCCCGCGCTCGCGACGACGAGCTGCCCGCTCGTCGCGTCGTACACCCCGCACAGGGCGGTGACGAGCGGGACGTCGAGGCTGTCGACGACGGCGTCGAGCGCGGCGAGGACCTCCCCCGGCCCGCGGACCCCGTCGGCCGGCCGCAGCGCCTCGGCCCGCCACGCGGCACGCACCTGGCCCAGGACGGCGGCGGCGCCCGCGCCGCGGCCGACGACGTCGCCGACGACGAACGCGGTCCGCGAGGAGTCGAGGGGCAGCGCGTCGTAGAAGTCGCCGCCGACGCTCGTCGTCGCCGTCCCCGACCGGTACCGGGCCGCGAAGAGCAGGCCGGGCGCGGACGGCGGGACGACGGGCAGCAGCGCCCGCTGGAGGTCCTCGGCGACGGCCCGCTCGGCGCTGACCTGCTCGGCCCGGGCGGCCGCGAGCCGCAGCTGCGACTGCACGCGCGCCCGCAGCTCCCGGGCGGTGAAGGGCTTGGCGATGTAGTCGTCCGCGCCCGCCTCCAGGCCCCCCAGCGCCGCCTCGTCGCCGGCCCGCGCCGAGAGCAGGAGCACCGGCAGGCCGGCCGTCGCGGGGTCCCCCTTGAGCCGGCGCACGAGGCCGAGCCCGTCGAGCACCGGCATCATGACGTCGGCGACGACGAGCCCGAAGGGCTGCCCGGCGGTGCGGGCCGCGGCCTCGGCCGCGAGCGCGTCGCCGCCGTTCGCCGCCAGGCTCACGTCGGCCAGGTCGCGCAGGACGTCGGCGACGTAGCGGCGCATGTCGTCGTTGTCGTCGACGACGAGCACCCGGGGCCGCACGCCCTGGCCGGCGCCGGCGGGCTCCTCGTGCGGGGAGTCGGCGGCGGCCCAGCGCTCGGCCTCCTCGCGGGTCGCCTGGAGCATCGAGGACCCGACGCTCGACGCCAACGGCGAGGCGAGCGGCGAGGCGGCGGCGACGCCACCCGGCGACGTCACGGGCAGACGGACGACGAACCGGCTGCCGCGGCCCGGCGTGCTCTCCAGCTCGACGTCCCCGCCGTGCAGGACGACGAGCTCGCGGACGAAGGCCAGCCCGATGCCGCTGCCCTCGCTCGTGCGCGCGGGCGCGTCGGGGACGCGGTGGAAGCGCTCGAAGACGCGCGCCTGCTCGGAGGTGGCGATGCCGACGCCGGTGTCCTCGACCTCGAGCACGGCGTCGTCCCCCTCGACGCGCAGCCGCACCGCGATCGAGCCGGCGAAGGTGTGCTTGAAGGCGTTGGAGACGAGGTTGTCGAGGATCCGCTCCCACATCCGCGGGTCCACGGACGTGCGGGCCGCCCCCGCCGGCACGAGCACCTCCAGCGCCAGCCCGGCCCCCTCGACGGCGGGCCGGAACTCCTCGGCGACCTGCGCGGTGAGCGCCCCGAGGTCGACCGGCTCGCGCTGCGGCTCGAGCCGGCCCGCCTGGAGGCGGGTGAAGTCGAGCAGGTCGTCGACGAGCGTTCGCAGCCGGCGGGCGTTGCGGTCGGCCAGGCGCAGCAGGTGCGCCCGTCGCGCCGGATCGCCGTCCCCGGCGGCGAGGAGGTCGTCGATCGGGCCGGCGAGCAGGGTCAGCGGGGTGCGCAGCTCGTGGCTGATGTTCGCGAAGAACGCCGTCTTCGCCGCGTCGAGCTCGGCGAGGGCCGCCGCGCGCCGGCGCTGAGCCTCCCGCTCGGCGACGACGGCGAGGGCGGCGGCCACCTGCCGGGCGGCGGCCTGGACGTGGTCGACGAGGTCGCGGTCGACGACGAGGCGCGGCGAGACCCGCACCCGGAGCACGAGCCCGGACCCGGCGCCGAACGGTGCCTCGACCCGGCGGACGGCGGCCTCGTCGGCGTCGAGCCCGCCGTCGCCGTCGACGTCGTCCCCCGCCGCGGCGACCACGGCGCCGTCGGGCCCGACGACGGCGACGCACGGCGTGTCCGGGGTCAGGGCGAGGTGCGCCGTCGCGACGGCGAGGACGTCGTCCTCCGTCCGTGCCGTGGCGAGCACCTCGGCGAGCCCGGACAGCGCCTCGAGCCGGCGCCGGCCGAGCACCTGGGCCGTCGTCTCGGTGACCGCGGTGAAGACCCCGGCGACCCCGGGCGCCGCGTCCCCGGCCGGCTCGTCGTCGAGGACCGGCGAGTAGGAGAAGGTGAAGTAGCACTCCTCGAGGAAGCCGCGCCGGTCGAGCACGAGCAGCTGGTCCTGGGAGTAGGTCGCCCCGCGGCCGGCGAGGACGTCGCGCAGCATCGGCCCGATGACGTCCCAGATCTCCGGCCAGACCTGCTCACCCGGGGCCGCGAGGCTCGCCGGGTGCTTGTCGCCGAGGATGGGCAGGTAGGCGGTGTTGTAGAGCATCGACAGGTCCGGACCCCACCAGAGCAGGATCGGGAACCGGGACGAGGTGCAGATCGACAGCGACGTGCGCAGCGCCTGCGACCAGTCCTCCGGCGGCCCGAGCGACGTCGCGGCCCAGTCCACGGCCGCGTAGTCCGCCGTGAGGGCGCTGCCGTCCACCGATCCCGCCGTCCGTCCTCGCCGTCGCTACCGGCCGTGTCTCGACCGTCGGAGGAAACCTTGCCAGACAAGTCCCGGGATGTCCGGTCGGACGGTCCGGCTCAGTGGTGGACGACGTGGGTGTGCTGCGCGCGGACGCCCGCGTCCCAGCGGGCCTTCGCGTCGGCGTCGGCGACGAGGGACTCCGGGTAGGCGCAGTACCGCAGGAACGTCGGCCCGGCGATCTCGTTCCACAGCGCCTCGAGGGCGGCGGCGGCGTCCTCCTCGCCGCGGGCCCACAGGTCCGCGACGGCGTCGCCGTAGACCCGGACCGGGCCGTGCTCCTCGTAGAGCGCCTGGAGGAACGGCAGGACGGCCGCCTGGAACCGCAGCCGGTCGGGCAGGCCGTCGACGAGCAGGGCGTCGGCGAAGGCCCCGCCGTCCCACTCGACGTAGCGTCCGGCGTCGAGCGCGGCGGCGACGTCGAGACCGCGGGCGCCGAGCGCCGCCGCCACGGCCGTGCGGTGCCCGGGGGTGCTGATGAGCAGGACGGCGCCCTCGTCACCGAGGGCCGGGGCGAGGAACGCCGCCACCGAGCCGGCCAGGCGGGTCGTCGTGTCGAAGAGCTGGACCGTGTGGGTCCAGTCGTCCGGGGCGGGGCGCGGCGACGGCACCCCGGGGCCCCGCTCGGTGCCCGACGGCAGGACGGGCCGCCACTCGCGCAGCGCGTCGCCGATCGCCTCGGGCGCGATCGGGGTCGCGAACCAGAAGCCCTGGCCGAGCTCGCAGCCCATCTCGGCGAGGACGGCGTGCTGCTCGGGACGCTCGATGCCCTCGGCGACGACGGACAGGCCCAGGTCGTGCGCCATCCGGACCGTCGAGCGGGCCACGGCGAGCGAGCGGCTGTCCCGGGGCAGGCGCTGGGTCAGCCGCCGGTCGAGCTTGAGCGCGGTGATCGGCAGCTCGAGCAGCCGCATGAGCGCGGAGTAGCCGGTGCCGTAGTCGTCGATGGCGAGCTGGACCCCGGCCTCGCGCAGGGCGTGCAGCTCCCGGACCGCGGTCTCGTCGTCGAGCAGCGCCGCGCTCTCGGTGAGCTCGAGCGACAGGCTCTGCGGGCCGAGCCCCTCGTCCGCGAGCGTGGCGACGACGAGGTCGGCCAGGCCAGGCGCGGCGAGCTGGGTCACCGAGACGTTGACCGAGACCCCGCACGGCAGGTCGGCCCCGGCGCGGGTCAGGTCGCCGATCATGCGGGCGGCCTCGCGGAGCACGTGGCGTCCCACGGGGAGGATGAGCCCGCTCGACTCGATCGCGGGCAGGAACCGGGCCGGCGCGAGGAGGCCGCGCTCGGGGTGGCGCCAGCGCAGGAGGGCCTCGAGGCCGACGGCCCGGGCGTCGGCGAGGTCGACGATCGGCTGGTAGAACGCCGTGAGCTCGCCGGCGTCGAGCGCCTGGCGCAGCCGCCGCGGGTCGCACAGCTCGGCGTCCCGCTCGTCGGCGGAGCGGCCGAGGGCGCGGTCGACGCGCCGGCTCTCCAGAAGGGTCGCGACCTGGTCGGCCAGGCTCGACAGGACGGCGAGCTCGCGGGCGGTGAAGCTGCGGGTCCGCCGGTCCAGGACGCACAGCGTCCCGAGCGGCAGGCCGTCCCAGCCGACGATCGGCACGCCCGCGTAGGCGCGGACGCCGTCGGGGCCGTCGACGACGGGCAGGTGCGCGAAGCGCGGGTCGGCCGTCGCGTCCTCCACGACGAGCTCGCCGGACTGGGCCACGGCGACGGAGCAGAAGGTCTCGTCGCGCGGCAGCTGCTGCAGCGGCACCCCGACGCTGGACTTGAACCACTGCCGGTCGGCGTCCGTGAGGCTCACGAGGGCGATCGGGGCGTCGCAGACGGCCGCCGCGACCTCGGTCAGCGCGTCGTACGCCGGCTCCGGGGCCGTGTCGAGGATCGCGTAGGAGCGCAGCGACTCCAGCCGGTCGCTCTCCTGAGGGTGCTCGAGCATGCGCGCCTCGATGGTCGGGGGTGCGGTTCGGGCGGCGACGGACGGGTTTCTCCAGCGTCACCTCGGTTGTCCCGTCGGCACCGCGCCCCGGCCACGCAAGGGCCCGCCGCCGCTCGGCACCCCGGGACGGCGAGGTTCACCCGCTCGGCCCAGCGACCGGTCACCGCCCGGTGCCGCTTTCGAGCCGCCGCCGCCACACGGCGGCGACGCCGCGCGGCCGGAAGCCGAGGGCGACGTTGATGCCGAGCATGTGGGCGTTCTCCTCGGCGTTCCACGTGTGCACCCGGCGGGCCTGCGGCCGCACGGCCGCGAGCCAGGCGAGCAGGTCGGTCTTGAGCAGCATCCCGAGCCGGTGCCCGCGGTGGTCCGGCAGGACGATCGTGTCCTCCTGGAAGACCGCGGGCGAGGCCGGGTCGAGGGGGTGGGCGAGCACCGTCATCCCGACGAGGGCGCCGGTCGCGGCGTGCTCCGCGGCGGCGACGAGCAGCCCGTTGCCGCCGTCGCGCACCTGCGTCTCCCACGCCCGCACCCGCGCGGCGTCCCAGGGGTCCTCCGCGAGCGCGAGGTCGCCCTGCGGGGCCTGCGTCGTCATCGCCGTCTCCAGCGCGGCAAACGCGTCGACGAGGCCGTCCGGCGCCCGGTCGCGCCAGCGGACGACGCGGTAGGCCTCCCCCGCGGCCGACCGGGCCTGGGCGGCGAGCCGGTCGAG
>JBQGCR010000975.1:0-3697 GCA_052038585.1 Kineosporiaceae bacterium | reverse complement strand
GGTGAGGCCGGCTGGTACCTGCGCCGGCCCGGCTTCGCCCACGGCGGCCTCGGCGTCGCCCTCGGCGCGGCCGGCGTCGACCTCGCGGGCGGCGGCGTCGAGCGCGAAGCGGGCGGCCGCGAGCAGCAGGTCGAGGCGCCCGAGGTGCCACAGGGCGAGCTGGTCCGGCGGACGGCGCCCTCCCGAGGCACCGGCCGCGACCGAGGCCGCGACCGCCCGGGCGAGCCCGCGGGCCCCGCCGTACCAGCAGGCCGCGACGCCGAGGCCGCCGTGGGCGAAGCCGGGCCGGCGCAGGTACCAGCCGGCCTCACCGACCGGCTCGGCGGGGACCTCGTCGAGGTCGACGGGCCCCGAGTCGACCGCGGCGAGCCCGCGGGCGTGCCAGGCTCCGGCGACGGGTCGCACGCCTGGGCCTCGCAGGTCCACGGCGAACAGCCGCCGGCCGTCCGGGGTGTGCGCCGTGACGAGGGCCCGGTCGAGCCGGCTCGCGAGCGAGCACCAGGGCTTGCGGCCGGACAGCCGCCACCCCTGCGGGGTGGGGTGCGCGTCGAGGCGGGTGCCCGCCCCCTCCGCCGCGAAGACGCCCCAGGTGCCGCGGGGCACGGGCCGACCGGCCTCGGCGAGGATCGCGAGGGCGTCGAGGTGCGCCTCGAGCACGCGGGCGGTCGTGAGGTCGCGGCTCGCGACGTCGGCGAGCAGCGCCCAGCGCTGCGCGGTGCGGCCCGCCCCCGGGAGCGGGACCTCGGGGCCCACCTCCTCGGCGAGCCGGAGGGCGACGTCGACGTCCCCTGGGACGAGCCGCTCGGCCGGGCGCGGGGGTGCGGGGTCGAGGGAGGCGGGAACGGGCACGTCGCACCTCAGGTGTCGCGGGCGGGGACGGGCGGGCCGGCGGACTGCGGCCGACCGCTCCGTACCCCGGAGCCCCCTGCGGGGAAACGCGCCCGGTCAGCCGGCCGTCGGCCCGGCGGGGCGCAGGACGAGCAGCGGCTTGGCGGTGGGACCGGACTCGGCGACGAGCGCCACGAGGGAGCCGTCCGGCGCGAAGGCCGCCGTCGGCCCCTCGCCCAGGCCGGTGGCCCGCAGCCGCTGGCCGTGGGAGAGCCGCTCGGCCTCCTCGGCGGTGAGCTCGCGCGCCGGGAAGGCCAGGCGCGCGGCCTGCGCCACGGGGACCACCTCGAACCGCTCGGCGAGCTCGGCGAGCGTCCGCGCGGTGTCCAGGCCGTAGGGACCGAGCCGGGTGCGGCGCAGCGCCACGAGGTGGCCGCCGACGCCGAGCGCCGCCCCGAGGTCGCGGGCCAGCGCGCGGACGTACGTGCCGGAGGAGCACTCGACGACCACGTCGAGGTCGACGGCGGTGCGTCCGCCGAGGGCGACGCGGCGCGCGGCGAGCACCTCGAAGCGGTGCACGGTCACCGGGCGGGCGGCGAGCTCGACGGTCTCGCCCGCACGGACCCGGGCGTAGGAGCGCCGGCCGTCGACCTTGACCGCGCTGACCGAGCTCGGCACCTGCTCGATGCGCCCGCGCAGCGGGGCCATCGCCCGCTCGACCTGCTCGTCGGTGACGCCGGACGCGTCGGCGGTCGTGACGACCTCGCCCTCGGCGTCGTCGGTGACGGTGGACTCCCCGAGCCGCACCGTCGCCTCGTACGTCTTGTCGGCCCCCACGAGGTAGGTGAGCAGCCGGGTCGCTCGCTCGACGCCGAGGACGAGCAGGCCCGTCGCCATCGGGTCGAGGGTGCCCGCGTGGCCCACCTTGCGCGTGCCGGCCAGGCGGCGCACGCGCGCGACGACGTCGTGCGAGGTCCAGCCCTGCGGCTTGTCGACGACGACGACGCCGTCAGGCGCCGGCACCGCGGCCCTCGACGCCGTCGTCGGGCTCGTCGTCGAGCCCGTCGTCCTGGTCGTCGTCCTGGTCGTCGTCCTCGTCCTCGTCGTCCTCGTCGTCGATCTCGACCTCGTCCGCGGGCACGCGGTACGGGTCGGGGTCGCCGGCGTACGTGGCCGTCGCGGCGAGCGCCGCGACGGCGGCGTCGCGCTCGGCGGCCACCCGCAGGACGTCCTCGATGTGGGCGGCGTTCTCCGGGACCGCGTCCGGGAGGAACTCCAGGGTCGGGGTGAGCCGGATCCCGGTGCGCCGGCCGACCTCGGAGCGCAGCACCCCCTTGGCGCTCTCGAGCGCCGCGGCGGACGCCTCCTGCGCCGCGGCGTCACCGAGCACGGTGTAGAAGACCGTGGCGTGCTGCAGGTCCCCGGTCACCCGCGTGTCGGTGACGGTGACGAACCCCAGCCGGGGGTCCTTGACGCGCTTCTCGAGCGCCTCGGCGACGATCTCGCGGATCCGGTCGGCGAGCTTGCGGGCTCGGGCGGTGTCGGCCATGTCCTCTTCTCCTACTCGTCCTCGTCGTCCCAGACCCGCAGGCGGGCCGACAGGACGTCCAGCTCGGGGCGTGCGGCGACGAGCCGCTCGCACGCCTCGAGCACCTCGCGGGCGTGCGCGGCGTCGGCGGCCACGAGGGCCACCCCCACCTGCGCACGCCGGTGCAGGTCGTGGCCGCCGGTCTCGGCGGCGCTGACCTCGAACTTCTTGCGCAGCTCGGCGACGACGGGTCGCACGAGCGCGCGCTTCTCCTTGAGCGAGTGCACGTCCCCGAGCAGGACGTCCAGGCTCAGCGAGCCGACGACCACGGTGCTCCTCCCTCGACCTGACCGGACCCCGCGCCGGGCGGACGCGGGGCCGGCCGCGAGCGTGCTCGCGACCGGCCCCCTCGACGTGCGTCAGACGCGCGGCTTCTCGCGCATCTCGAACGTCTCGATGATGTCGTCCACCTTGATGTCGTTGAACGACCCCAGGCCGATGCCGCACTCGAAGCCCTCGCGGACCTCGGTCGCGTCGTCCTTGAAGCGGCGCAGCGACCCGATCGAGAGGTTGTCCGCCACGACCGCGCCGTCCCGGACGAGCCGGGCCTTGGCGTTGCGGCGGATCTCCCCGGAGCGGACGAGGCAGCCGGCGATGTTGCCGAACTTGCTCGACCGGTAGACCTCGCGGATCTCCGCCGTGCCGAGCTGCACCTCCTCGTACTCCGGCTTGAGCATGCCCTTGAGGGCCGCCTCGATCTCCTCGATCGCCTGGTAGATGACCGAGTACTGGCGGATGTCGACGCCCTCGCGCTCGGCCATCTCGCCGACCTTCTCCGCCGGCCGCACGTTGAAGCCGACGATGATGGCGTTCGACGCCACGGCGAGGTTGACGTTGTTCATCGTGATCGCGCCGACGCCGCGGTCGATGACCTGCAGCTCGACCTCCTCGCCGACGTCGATCTGGAGCAGCGCGTCCTCCAGGGCCTCGACCGAGCCCGACACGTCACCCTTGAGGATGAGGTTGAGGGTCTCGACCTTGCCCTGCTCGAGGGCCTTGGTGAAGTCCTCGAGGCTGATCCGCTTGCGGCGCTTGGCCAGGACGGCGGCGCGCTCGACGGCCTCGCGCTTCTCGGCGATCTGCCGGGCCGTGCGGTCGTCCGGCGCCACGAAGAACGTGTCGCCGGCGCGCGGCACCGACGTCAGGCCGAGCACCTGGACCGGGCGCGACGGGAGGGCGACGTCGAGCGTCTCGCCGTTCTCGTCGAGCATCGCCCGGACGCGGCCGTAGGCCGTGCCCGCGACGATCGAGTCGCCCACCGCGAGCGTGCCGGACTGCACC
>JBQGCR010000974.1:0-2083 GCA_052038585.1 Kineosporiaceae bacterium | reverse complement strand
GGCCGCCGGCACGACGGACGCCGTCCTCAACGGCGGGCCCGCGGCCGGCGGCCGGCCTGGGCTCGTCGCCGGCACCCGGGCGCTGGCGGGCGGGGCGGACGACCTCGCCGACGGCGCCCGCGGCGTCTCGTCGGGGGCCGGGCAGCTCGCCTCCGGGCTGCGGCAGCTGCGGTCAGGGGCGTCGTCCGCGGCCTCCGGCGCGGACGAGCTCGCGTCGGGGGTCTCCCGGACGAGCGACGCGACCGACCGGCTCGCCTCCGGCGCAGGCGATCTCGCCACGGGCGCGTCCCGGCTCGAGGGCGGCGCGACGGAGCTCGCCGACGGGCTGCGCACCGCCGCGGCGCAGGTGCCGGCGTACAGCGAGGACGACCGGACGAGGCTGTCGAGCGTCGCCGCCGAGCCGCTCGCCGCCGCCTCGCAGACGGGCTTCTCGATCGGCGGGGCGCCCGTCGTCGCCCTCCTCGCGGCGGTCGCGCTCTGGCTCGGCGGGCTCGCGACGTGGCTCGTCGTCACGCCCGTCGCGGCGCGGGCGCTCGGGTCCACCCGGTCGTCCGTGCGGCTCGCGCTGCGCGGGGCGCTGCCGGGGGTCGGCGTCGGCGTCGTCCAGGGCGCCGCCGTCGGCGCGCTCATGCTCGCCGTGCTCGACCTCGGGGTCGGCGACGCCGCGGCCTTCGTCGGGCTGTCCGCCCTCGCCGGCGTCGCGTTCGCCCTCGTCCAGCAGGGTCTCGCGGGGCTGCTCGGCGGGATCGGTCGCTTCCTCGGCACCGTCGTCGGGGCCGCCGCGCTCGGTGCCGGCGTCGTGTCGACCGCGCCGTCCTGGCTGTCCTCCGTCGTCGGGTTCACCCCGGTCGGGACGGGCCTGAGCGCCCTGCGCGACGCCGCGGACGGCGCCGCGAGCGCCGGGGGCTTCGTCGCGCTCGTCGCATGGGGTCTCGTCGGGCTCCTCCTCGCGACGGCCGCGACGGCCCGGGCCCGCTCGGTGCGGACGGGGTCGTTCCTCTCGCGGCCGGTGCCGCAGGTCAGCGCCTCGGCGGCGTGAGAGCCGCCCGGCGGAACCCCGCTCGCCGGTGCGCCGTCCTGTCGGCGTGACCTCGCACCGGCGGCTCGTGGCAGCGCTCTGCGCCGTCGTGGTGCTCGCCGGGTGCAGCGTCCCCGTACCGAGCGACCCGGTCGACGGGCCGGTGTGGCGCTGGACGCAGCCGTGGAGCGGCCAGGGGAACGCCGCGCTGATCAGCGGGACGCTGCGGCTGCAGTCGGGCTGCCTGCTCGTCGAGGGTGACGGAGGGCCGTTCCTCGTCGTCTGGCCGGCCGGGACCGCGTGGGACGCCGGCCGCTCCGCCGTCGTCACCCCCGACGGCGTCGCCCTGCCGGTGGATGCGGACGTCGAAGGTGCCGGCGGCTACGTCGACGTCGGGGAGGTCGGTGAGCTGCTCGGCGAGGAGGTCGGCGCCCAGGCGTCCCGCTGCGGCAGCACCGGCGCCGCCGAGCTGGCCGTGTTCAACAACGCGAAGGACGCCGCCCGCCCTGCGCCTTGACGTGGCCTCCCCGCGGTTCGGGCGCAGGGCCGGTCATGGGCTATGCTTCCGGGGTCGCCGCAGCACGTCCGCGGCGTCCGGCCAGGTAGCTCAGTTGGTACGAGCGTCCGACTGAAAATCGGAAGGTCGGCGGTTCGACCCCGCCCCTGGCCACCCTGTCAGCCCGAACACTTTCGGGGTCTGACCTGCTAGTTCATCGCAGACACCTCCTCCGCGGCCTCCGGGCCGCGTTCTGTTTTGTCCGCGGATTGTCCGCGCCGGTGCCGGGTGAGCAACTGGGACGCCACCTCGACCTGGGCCGCCGTCGCCTTGCGCATGACGTGCGCGTAGACCTGGCGGGTGACCGCCGGCGTGCTGTGGCCGAGGATCATCTGGACCACCTCGATGGGCACGCCGCCGGCCAGGAGGAGCGAGCAGGCGCCGTGCCGGGTGTCGTGGAGCCGGATGCGCGGGAGGCCGCACGCGGCGACGTGGCCCTCGAAGGCGGCGGTCACCGAGCTGGGGCGCACCGGCGTTCCGTCGAGCTGGCAGAACACCAGGTCGTGGTC
>JBQGCR010000973.1:0-9506 GCA_052038585.1 Kineosporiaceae bacterium | reverse complement strand
ACCGCCCTGGCGCTGCACGACGACCCGGTGCCGGCCGCCGCACGGCCCCGGCCGGCGTACCCGTTCCACGGCGAGCACCAGTCCGGGATCCTCACCCCAGCGCAGGACCGGCTGCACTTCGCGGCCTTCGACGTCGCGCCGACGGCGACCCGGGACGACGTCGTCGCCCTGCTGCGCGCGTGGTCGACCGCCGCGGCCGCGATGACGGCCGGTCGCCCGGTCGGCGCGCCCACCCAGCGCTACGACGCGCCGCCGGAGGACACCGGCGAGGCCCTCGACCTCGGCCCGGCCGGCCTCACGGTGACCGTGGGCGTCGGCCGCGGCCTCTTCGTCGACGCCGACGGGCGCGACCGGTTCGGCCTCGCCGACCGGCTGCCCGCGGGCCTGGAGCCGCTGCCGCACGTCCCCGGCGACGCCCTCGACCCGGCGCGCAGCGACGGCGACCTGTGCGTCCAGGCGTGCGCGGACGACCCGCAGGTCGCGGTCCACGCCGTGCGCAACCTCGCCCGCCTCGCCCTGGGCACGGCGACCGTGCGCTGGGCGCAGCTCGGGTACGGGCGCACGTCGTCGACGTCGTCCGCGCGCACGACCCCGCGCAACCTCTTCGGCTTCAGGGACGGCACGGCGAGCATCACCGCGGAGCAGGCGGACGACGTCCGCCGGCACGTCTGGGTCGCCCCCGGCGACGACGCCGCCGCGGACTGGCTCGCCGGCGGCTCGTACCTCGTCTGCCGGCGGATCGCCATGCGGATCGAGCAGTGGGACCGCGCCTCGCTGCGCGAGCAGGAGTCGGTGATCGGCCGTGACCGCCGAGCGGGCGCCCCGCTGTCCGGCGGGACGGAGACGACGCCGGTCGACCTCGCGGCGGCCGGCGGGGACGGCCGGCCGCTCGTCCCGCCGACGAGCCACGTCGCCGTCGCCCACCCGGACGCCAACGACGGCGTGCGGCTGCTGCGCCGCGGCTACACCTACACCGACGGCGCGGACGCCCTCGGACGCCTCGACGCCGGCCTGTTCTTCATCGCCTTCGTGCGCGACCCGCGCACCCACTTCACGCCGATGCAGCTGCGCCTGGCCCGGCACGACGCGATGTCGGAGTACGTGCAGCACACCGGCTCGGCCGTCTTCGCCGTGCCGCCGGGGGCCCGCGAGGGCGGCTTCGTCGGGGAGCCGCTCTTCGCGTGATCGCGAGCGGCCGGGGCGGCCTCCCGCGTGCCTATGCTGTGCGCCGTGACGACCTGGTTCGCGACGACGCCGCGCTTCGCCGACCCCGCGGGCGCCCTGCGGCTGGCGCACTTCGCGGACCTGCTGGCCCGCTTCCCGGCCGGTCACCTGCTCGACCTGGGCGCCGGTCACGGCGCCTTCAGCCGGGTCGCCGCGGACCTCGGCTGGCGGGTCACGGCCGTCGACGCCCGGTCCGAGCGCTTCCCCGCCGACGCACGGGTCACGTGGGTGGTCCGCGACGTCCGCGAGTACGACGACCTCGACGACGTCGACGTCGTCGCCTGCCTCGGGCTCTTCTACCACCTCACGCTCCCCGACCAGCTCGCGCTGCTGCGGCGGCTGGCACCCCGCCCGGTCCTGCTCGACACCCACGTGGCCATGCCGCACCGGGCCGACCACGCCGCACACGGCGGCCGGGTCGGCGAGCCGGTCGACGTCGACGGCTACAGCGGCCGGTACTACCGCGAGACCGGGCGGCACACCCGTCCGACGGCGGCCTGGGGCAACGACGTCTCGTTCTGGCCGACGACGGCGAGCCTGGAGCGGCAGGTCTACGCCGCCGGCTACGACGTGCTCGAGCAGGTGCGCCCGTCCGTCGCGCCGGACCGGTCCTTCTTCGTCGCCCGGCGGCTGTCCCCCGCGGTCCGCGACCGGCTCGACGACCTCGTGGAGCGCGGGGTCGTCCGGTCCCGCCCCCAGGCCCCGGCGCTACCTGCGGCCCGCCTCGCCCCGGAGGCGACGCGCGAGTCGCCGTTCGCCGGGGCCGTCGACCTCGCCGCGCGGTCCGCGGCGGGCGTCGCCGTCCGCCGCGCTGCCGGAAAGGTGATGCGTCGGCTTCCATGACCCTTTGTCGTGATCCTAGAATCACGAAGGGCAATGGATCAGTTACCGTGCGTTTTCGGACGTCAAGTGCGGCCCCGAGCCTGTCGATGCCCGACCGACCGGTGGGTGCCGGTGGACGACGGACGTGCGTGAGGAGGTGCGGTGACGGGAGCCGGGTCCCTGCGGCGCTACGCCGTCCCCGCGGTCGCCGCCTGGCTCGCCCTCGCCGCCGTCCTCGCGCTCGGCACCGTCCCGGGACTGCTCGACCCGCGCCTGGTGCGCACGACGGACAACCTCGCCCAGCTCGGCTCGGCGCTGCTCGCGACCCTCGCCTGCGCGCGGACGGCGCGGGCCGCCTCGGGGACCACCCGCCGGTCGTGGACCGCCACCGCCGTCGGGGCCGGCGCCTGGGCGTGCGGCGCGACCGTCTGGGCGGCCTACGAGCTCGGGGGGACCGAGAGCCCCTTCCCCTCGCCGGCCGACGCCGGCTACCTCGTCTTCCCCGTCGCGGTGACCCTCGGGCTGCTCCTGCTGCCGGGCGCGGTGTCACCGCTGCGCCGCGGGCGCGACCTGCTCGACGGCGTCATGGTCGCCGCCGCCGTCGCGGCGATCGGCTGGGTGACGACGCTCGGCGCCGCCGTCCGGGACGGCGGGCAGGAGCCCCTCGCGCTCACCGTCGCCGTCGCGTACCCGCTCGGCGACGTCGTGCTCCTCACCGCCGCGCTGCTCGCCTGGGCGCAGGGGACCGCCCGCCGGCGCACCCTCGGGCTCTTCGGCGCCGCGCTGCTCGCCATGGTCGTCTCCGACGGCGCCTTCACCTACCTCACCGCGGACGGCACGTACTCGACCGGCGCGCTCGTCGACCTCGGCTGGGTCGCGGCGTTCGGCCTCCTCGGGCTCGCCGCGGTCGACGCGCGGCTGGCCGGCGCCGGCCAGGCCGACGGCCGCGGGACGGACCGGGAGGACGACCTGCCCGGCCTGCTCGCCGGCCTGTCGGCCGCGCGCGACGAGGCGGCGCTGCCGAGCGTGCTGCCCTACGCGCCGCTGCTGCTCGCCCTCGGCGTGCTCGTCGCGACCCCGTCGGCACGCAGCCAGGCCGTGAGCCTGCTCCTCGTCGCCGTCGCCGGCACGGCCGCGTTCGCCCGGCAGTGGCTCACGGTGCGGGACAACGTCGGCCTCGTCGACGAGGTCGCCGCCCGGGAGAGCGCGCTGCGCCGCCAGGCCTGCCTCGACCCGCTCACCGGGCTGCCGAACCGCACGCTGCTCGCCGAGCGGATCAGCCAGGGGCTCGAGCGGCACCGGCGCGACGGCCGCCCGCTCGCCGTCGTCTTCTGCGACCTCGACGCCTTCAAGGGCGTCAACGACGGCCTCGGGCACGCGGCGGGGGACGCCCTGCTCGTCGCCGTCGCCGAGCGGCTCGGGTCGGCCCTGCGCGGCGAGGACACGCTGGCCCGCCTCGGCGGCGACGAGTTCGCCGCCCTCGTCGAGGACCCGGCCGTCGCCGAGATCGTCGCGCGCCGGATGGCCGGCACGCTGCTCGCGCCGTTCACCCTCGCCGACGGGACGACGCTGCACGCCCGGGCGAGCTTCGGCGTCGCCGTGGTCGCCCGCGACGACCCGACGCCGACGCTCGACGACCTCCTCGCCCGGGCCGACGTCGCCATGTACGTCGCCAAGCGGGCCGGCGGTGCCCGCGTGGCGCTCCACGAGCAGGGGATGACGCTGCGCGAGGCGCGCGACCTCGCCCTGCACCTGCCGCTGGTCGCGGCCGTCGAGCGCGACGAGGTCGAGCTGCACTACCAGCCGGTCGTCGACCTGCGCAGCGGCCGCGTCGTGTCCTTCGAGGCCCTCGCCCGGTGGGAGCACGACGGCGGCCCGGTCCCGCCGGACGTCTTCATCCCCCTGGCCCGCCGCACCGGGCTGCTGCCCCGGCTCACGGCGAACCTCCTCGACCGGGCCTGCGCGCAGACCGCCGCGTGGACCGCCCGGCTCGGGCACCGCGGCGTCGTCGTCGCCGTGAACATCTCGCCCGACCAGATCGTCGACCACCACCTCGTCGACCAGGTGCTCGCCGCGCTCCAGCGGCACGACGTCGAGCCGTACCAGCTCACCCTCGAGATCACCGAGGAGGCGCTGCTCACCGACCTCGTGACCGCCGCGGAGGTGACCGGCCGGCTGCGGGCGCTCGGGGTCAGCCTGTCCCTCGACGACTTCGGGACCGGGTACTCCTCCCTCGCCCACCTGCACCGGATCCCGCTGTCGGCGGTCAAGATCGACCGCGCCTTCGTCCGGCGGATCGCCGAGGACGACGGCCTCGCCCGGCTCGTCCGCGGCGTCATCGCCCTCGGCACCGGTATGGGCCTGTCCACGGTCGCCGAGGGGATCGAGGAGCCCGACCAGGCGCAGGCCCTCGCGGCGCTCGGCTGCCGCCTCGGGCAGGGCTACCTCTACTCGCGCCCACGGCCCGCGGACGAGCTCTGCGCCCTCGTCGCGACCGTCGCCCCGCCGCGGGACGCGCCCGCCGACGGCGTCCCCGTCGCGAGCTGACCGGGCGTCCCGGCGCTCACCGGCCGAGCCACAGCCACACCGCGCCGCCGGCCGCCGCCAGCGTGCCGACGAGCATCCGCAGCGCACCGGCCTGCCGGACGCCGACGCCGCCGGCGAGGTCGAACCCGACGAGTGCGACGTCGAGCAGCACGCAGAACCAGGGCTGCGGGTCCGGGTCGCGCCGGGCCGCGGCCGCACCCCACCCCGCGAGCAGCGACCCCGAGATCACCCACCACCACGCGACGTCCACGCCGCAGATGTCGGCCGCGGCGGCCGGTCACTCAAGGCGCAGGGACGTCCTCCGTGTCCTCGTGCCCCGGCGCGGCCGGCCGCTACGCTGGCCGCGCCCCGCCCAGGCACGACCGCGGCGCGCCCGGATCCGGGCCGTCGCGCCCGAGGGTCGCCTGACGGAGGACGACGCATGGCCGTGACGCACCGGACCCATCTGCTCCCGGGCGCGGCGGTCGTCACCGGCGGGGTGCTCCTGCTCGTCTCGGCCGCCGTCCCGTGGGTCAGCGTCTCCCTGCCCCAGGGCGGGCTGCTCGGCGGCCTGGTGCAGGTGGACGTCCGCCGCCTCGTCGGGGAGGACGCGCTGCGGCGGGGCCTCGACCCGGGGCTGCGCGCGGGGATGGTCGTCTCCGCCGTCGTCCTCCTCGTCGCCGGCGTGCTCCTCGTGACCGTCCCCCGGCTGCGCGTGCTGTGGCGCGCGGTCGCCGCGGCCGGGCTCGTCGTCCCCGTCCTCGCCGGGTTCTGGGCGTGGAAGAGCGTCTCGGGCGTCGGCTCGCTGCCCGCCCGGCTCACCGGCTCCGGCCTCGACGAGGTGCTCCGCTCGTTCCTCGCGTCGGGGCCCGAGGCGCGCTCGCTCGTCGTCCTCAGCCCGGCCGTCGGCATGTGGCTGGCGTCCTTCGGGCTCGTCGCCGTCGTCCTCGGGCTCCTCTGGCCGGGTCGGGAGATCGCGAGCCCGTGACCGGCGGCGGCGATCGGGCTACATTGCCGTCCGGACGTTCAGCAGGAAGCGTCCGACCCTGACCCGCCGACCCACGGGGTCCCGAGGAAGGGCCGATCCGGTGAGCATGCTCGAGGCCGCCCAGGCGCACGAGGCCGACCTCGTCGCCGACGCGCTGCGCCGCCTCTTCGCCCACACGTCCGTCGGGTTCGTCCTGCTCGACCCCCAGCTGCGCTTCGTCGTCGTCAACGACGTCATGGCGCAGGTCAACGGGCTGCCGGTCGCCGAGCACCTCGGCCGCTTCGTCGGCGACGTCCTCCCCGGGCTCGACGAGGCGGCGATCGAGGCGCTGCGGCGGGTCCTCGAGACCGGCGAGCCCCTGCGGGACGTCGAGGTCTCCGGCACCGTGCCCGCGTCCCCGGTCCGGCACGTGTGGCTCGAGGACTTCGTCCGCGTCGAGTCCTCGTCCGGTGCCGTGGTCGGCGTCGCCTCGATCGTCACCGACGTCACCGCCGAGCGCCTCGGTGCCCGCCGGCTGCGCCAGCTCATCGACTCCCTGTTCTCCTTCGTCGGGCTGTGCACCCCGGACGGCACGCTCGTCGAGGCCAACCGGTCGGCGGTCGAGGCGGCCGGCGTCCGGCTCGAGGACGTGCTCGGCCGGCCCTTCTGGGACACGTGGTGGTTCACGTGGAACACCGACGTCGTCGCCCGGATCCGGGAGGCCGTCGCCGAGGCCGGGCAGGGCCGCAGCATCCGCGAGGACGTCGAGATCCGCGTGGCGACCGGGTCGATGACGATCGACTTCCAGCTCGTGCCGGTCGTCGAGGACGGCGAGGTCGTCGCCCTCGTCCCCTCGGCGACGGACGTCACCGCGCGCCGCCGGTCGGTCGAGCAGGCCTCGGCCCTGGGGACGCTCGCGCGGCGGCTCGCCGTCGCGACGACGGTCGACGACGTCGTCACCGTCGTGCACGAGGCCGTACCCGCGGCGGCAGGGGCCCGCGCCGCCGCCGTCGCGACCGACCCGGAGCACTTCGGCGAGCTGCGGCTCGACGCGCCCGACGCGGCGGCGGACGACGACGAAGGCAGGGCCCGGGTCGAGACGGTGGCCGAGCTGGTCGGGCAGAGCCTGCGCCGGGCCCGGCTCGCCGACGCCCGGTCGCTCGCGGCCCGGCGGACGGGCGCGCTCGCCGTGCTCGCCGCCGAGCTCGCCTCGGCGAACACCCTCGACGAGGTGCGCGCGGCGGTCGACCAGCTCGCCCCGCCGGTCGTCGGGGCCCGGTCCGCCGCGCTCGGCCTCGTCGACGCCGACTCGCGGGTGGTCCGGGTGGCGTACGGCCCGTCCTACGCGAGCGGCCTCGCGCAGCGCTACAGCACGCAGCGGGCCGACGTCGACCTGCCGCACGCCGTCGCCGTCCGGACCGGCCGGATGGTCCTCCTGCCCGACCGCGCGGCCTACGCGGCGCAGTTCCCGCACGTGCTGCCCGACGTCCTCAGCGCCGGGGTGCACGCCGGGGCGGCCGTCCCCGTGCGGGACAGCCGGGACCGAGTGATCGGCGCCATCGGGTTCGGGTGGGCCGACCCGCTCGCCGTCGACGACGTCCTCGTCGCGACGCTCGACACGATCGGCGAGCTGTGCGGGCAGACGGTCGAGCGGGCCCGGCTGCACGCCGACGAGCACGAGTTCGTCGACGCGCTGCAGCGCCGGTTCCTGCGCCCGCTGCCGGAGACCGACGTCTTCGACCTCGCGGCGACCTACCGGGCCGCGCAGTCCGCCGTGGGGATCGGCGGGGACTTCTACGACGCGATCGTCCTCGACGGCGGACAGCTCGCCGTGCTGCTCGGGGACGTCGCGGGCCACGGGATGGCCGCGGCCGCCGACATGGCCCAGCTGCGCACGGTGCTGTCGACGCTGCTCGCGGCCGGGACCCCGCTCGACGAGCTGTTCCGCCGGGCGGACCCGGTGCTCGGCCGGGTCGCCGGGACCTCGCTGGCCACCGCCGCGGCGGCGGTCGTCGACCCCGCCGCCGACACGCTGGCCTACGTCCACGCCGGGCACCCGCCGCTCGTCCTGCGACGGCCCGACGGCACCGTGTGCACGCTCGACGACGCCCGCGGGGCGCTGCTCGGCCTCGACCTCGAGCAGGTCGGCGCCGCCGTCGTCCCGTTCCCGGCGGGCAGCGTCCTCGTCGGCTACACCGACGGTCTCGTCGAGACCCGGCACGCGCCGCTCGACGACGGCATCGCGCGGGTCGTCGAGGCCGTCGCCTCGTGCCCGCCGGACGCCGGGGCGGCCGCGATCGGCCGGGTGCTCCTCGAGCACTGCGTCGGCACGCGCTCCCTGGAGGACGACGTCGCCGTCCTCGTCGTCCGCCGCCCGTAGCGCCCGGACCGGGTCCCGCCGGCGTCAGTCCGGTGCGGCGACGCCGAGCCGGTCCGCCTCCCGGTGCAGGCGACGGTCCCGGGTCCACAGGGTCGCTCCGGGCAGGAGCACGACGGACCCGAGCAGGTGCAGGTCCAGCGTGGCCGTCCGCCGCGCGAGCGAGCCGAGCATCGGCTGATGCTGCTCCCGGCGCTGCGTCAGGCCTCGGCGGTGGCCTCCATGGCGAGGCGGCCGTCCTCCGTCGCGACCCACAGCCGGGTCGAGCGGCCGGCCGGCTCGGCGTGCGTGGACAGTCCCCCGGGCAGCGTGACGGGGGAGACGGCCCGGTAGGTGAACGAGCGCAGCGGCCGCGAGCGCTCGGCGGCGAGGTCGAGCAGCAGCGTCGCGAGGAGCGGGCCGTGGACGACGAGGCCCGGGTAGCCCTCGACCTGCCGGCACCAGTCGGCGTCGTAGTGGATCCGGTGGCCGTTGAAGGTCAGCGCGGAGTACCGGAAGAGCGCCACCTCGTCCAGGCCCCAGTGCCGGGACCACGCGCCGGTCGGCGGGGCCGGCGGGCCGTCGGCCGGCCGGCTGCCCTCGGCGCGGTAGACGATCGTCCGGGTCTCGCGCAGGTGGGGGACGCCGTCGAAGCCGAGCTCGTGGACGACGTCGACGAGAGCCAGCGGCCCGCTGCGCCCTTCACGGCGACGGACCGGCCCGACGGTCACGGTGTGCGCCAGGACGTCGCCGAGCCGGACGGGCTGCAGGTGCTCGACCCGCCCGCCGGCCCACATCCGCCGGGTCAGCCCGGTCCGCGGCATCGTCACGCCGGGCCGCGGGTGGCCGTCCGGGCCGAGGTCGCGCGCCGGCACGACCTCGTGCAGGTAGAGCCAGTGCCAGCCGGGCGGGAGCCGGTCGCCCTCGGCGAAGGTGGGCTCCCGGTCGAGGGTCGCGGCCATCCGGTTCGCCGGTCCGGCGTCGAGCCGGACCGTCGTCGTCACCGGGGCCGAGAGGTCGTGCACGTCCACGCCGTCACGCTCTCACGAGGTTGGTCCGGTCGTCGTCCGCGGTTCACGTCGCCGTCGCGGGGACGTCGGGGCGTCCGGGTTGTCTGGTCCGTGTGGAGACCACGACCGCTCTCGACGGCGTCGAGGAGCACCTGCGCGCCGTCCTGTTCGACCGACCGCACGGCGTGACGACCGAGGAGGTCCTCGCCCACGCCGACCTCGTCGCCGCCTCCGCCGACCTCCTGCAGGCGCTGCGCCGCCTGCCCCTCGGCCACCGCTTCCTCAGCTGGCCCGAGGTGGAGCGCGCCCTCACGTCCACCGCCCTCGCCACCGGGAGCACCTCGTGACGCCGACCGCACCGACCCGCCGCACGACGCTCACGGCGCTCGCCGCGGCGACCCTCACCCCGGGCCTCGCGACGGCCGCGGCGTCCGGGGCCTCGGCCTCAGCCGGCCGGCCGGACCGCCCGGGTCGTCCGCGACGGCCGCTGGTCGTCGCCCACCGCGGCGCGGGCGGCTACCGGCCCGAGCACACGCTCGCCGCCTACGCGCGCGCCGCCCGGAGGGGCGCCGGCGTCCTCGCGCCCGCCCTCGGCGCGCCG
>JBQGCR010000972.1:0-2053 GCA_052038585.1 Kineosporiaceae bacterium | reverse complement strand
CAGCGGGACCGCGAGCGGCGCGCTCGTCGGCACGCCGTGCGCGGCGAGCACGGCCTCGCCGCCCGCGGCGGGCACGACGACCCGCACCGACTCCAGCCGCAGCGCCGCCGCGAGGTGGCCGGCGAGCGCGCCGACGACGTCGTCCCGCGGGTCCGCGAGGCCGCGGCCGAGGCGGCGGACCGCGTGGGCCGGGTCGGCCGCGTCGCCGTGGACGAGCCGGTGGACGCGGCTGTGGACGAGCAGGCGGGCGGGCTGGACGGCGACGGCGACCGCCGCCGCGGCGAGCACCTGGGCGAGACCGTCCCCGGGCAGGAGCCGGGTGACGACGGTGACGACGGCGACGTACAGCCCGACGAGCCCCGCGCCGAGGAGCCCGCCGACGAGGGCGCGGCTCACGGCGAGGTCGATGCCCCAGAGCCGCTGGCGCAGCACCGCGACGAGGATCGCGGCGGGGAAGAGCGCCTGCGCGAGCAGGTGCAGCGACGGCGTGGACCACACAGGCAGGCCGAGCATCGTCGGCGAGGCGACGGGCAGGAACGACACCGCCATGACGGCGGTGCCCGCGGCGAGCCAGCCGAGGCCGGGGCGCTCGGCGACCGGACCGCGCGCGGCGCGCCAGGCCGTCTCGGCGGCGGTGACGAGCCCGAGCACGACGACGGCGACGATCGCCGCGGCGAAGCCGGTCTCGACCCCGACGACCCGGGAGACGGTGAGCCACACCGTGATCGCCGCCCCGGCCGCGACCCCCCACGCGGCGCGGCCGAGCGGGTGGTCGCGGACCAGCCACGGGACGACGAGGAAGAGCGCGAGCGTCCCGGGCACCCAGGCGATGCCCTGGAGCGGGGCGAGCACCGAGACCCCGGGCGCGGCCCGGCCGGCCTCGGCGAGCACGGCCCAGGCGTAGCCGACCGCGGCGAGCCCCCCGCCGAGCGCGGTGAGCGCGAGGACGTACGGGACGACGTGCCGGCGCCGCGCGAGCACGACGCCGGCGACCGTCCCGTAGACCGCCGCGACGGTGACGTCGACGGCGAAGAACCACAGCCCGTCGGTGACCGGCGGCCGCGCCGCGCCGAGCGCGACGAGCGCGACGACGGCGAGCGCCCAGGCGGTGAGCGCGACGACCGCGCCCGCGGCGGGCCGGCCCTCCCCTCCGGGAGCCGGTCCCGGCGCGGGCAAGATCGCGGAACTCGTTGCGGTGGCGGACATCTGGGCCGCACTGTAGCCGGGAGCGCTGCGCCGCAGGGGATCTTCAGGAGCGGCCGCGGGCGAGCCCGAGACCGAGCGCCGCGACGAGCACCCAGACCGGCCCGGTGAAGCCGGCCATGTACTGCAGCGGGGAGATCCCGAAGAGCAGGGTGACCCCGCCGAGGACGGCGCTGACCCAGGCCAGCCAGCGCGGCACCGCGGCGTGCCGCAGCCCGGCGACGGCCACCGCGACGCCGGCGACACCCGCCCCGGCCCAGACCCACGGCATCGTGCCGATCCAGTGGCCGAAGAGGACGGCGGTCTCGGGGACGAGCTGGTCCGGCTGGGAGAGGCCGAAGGCGAACTCGGTCGTCAGACCGGTGCCGACGAGGCCCGCGACGCTCGCGAGGAGCAGCCCCGACGAGGCGACCCGGGGCAGCAGGCTGCCGGCCGGCGCCTGCTCGGCGAGCAGCCGGTGGAGCCCGGCGGCGAAGACGAGCAGGGTGACGACGGCGACCATCGTCGTGACGTGGAACACGAGGATCGCCGGGACGTCGTCGGCGAGGGCCGCGACGACCGCGTCGGGGTCGCCGGCGTTCGCCGGGTCGTAGACGGCGCCGACCGACATAGATGCCTGGATGCCGACGACGGCGCAGACGCCGGCGACGACGCCGGACAGGGCCCAGCCGCGCAATCGCGTGGCCGGCCGCCCGGTCGCGGCGGTGGTGGTGGTGGCGGGGGAGTAGGAGGTGCTGGTCACTGCGGTGTCCTCTCGTGGACGGTCGGTGCCGGGCGCGGCCCGGCGGGGTCGTGCTGACGTCCCCGACACTCCCGCGCCCGGCGTCCCGGGTCCCAGGGGCACGGCGCC
>JBQGCR010000971.1:0-8467 GCA_052038585.1 Kineosporiaceae bacterium | reverse complement strand
CGGCCTTCGCGGCCTTGGCGGGCGCGGCCTTGGCGGGCGCGGCCTTGGCGGGCGACGCCTTGGCGGCCTTGGCGGGGGCGGCCTTCGCGGCCTTGGCCGGGGCGGCCTTCGCGGCGCGGGTCGTCGTCGCCTTGGCGGCCTTCGCGGGGGCGGCCTTGGCGGGCGCGGCCTTCGCGGCGCGCGTCGTCGTCCTGGCGGGGGCGGCCTTGGCCGGCGCGGCCTTCGCCGCCCGCGTCGTCGTCTTCGCCGGGGCCGCAGCCGTCTTGGCGGCGGTCGCCCCCGCGGTCGCGGTGCGGGCCGAGGCGCGGGCCGTCACGGGCGTCGACTTCGGCAGGCTCTTGGGGTCGGAGACCCAGTTCTTGAACTGGGTGCCCGGCTTGAAGCGCGGCACCGAGGTCTTCTTGATCCTGACCTTCTCGCCGGTCCGCGGGTTGCGCCCGACCCGGGCGCTGCGGGCGACCTTCTCGAAGGAGCCGAAGCCGGTGATGGCGACCTTCTCGCCGCGCGCCACCGCGCGGGTGATGGTGTCGACCAGCCCCTCGACGGCCTCCGTCGCCGCCCGGCGGCTGCCCAGACGTCCTTCCAGCGCTGCGACCAGATCTGCCTTGTTCACTGAGTTTCCTCCGCTGCACGGGCCGAGCCGGTGCTCGACGTCACGCACGACGGTAGGGCCCATACACCACGGAGTCCAACATCAGGTGCACCAGCACCGTTGTGTCGCAACAGGTTCTTGACCGGCCCACATCCCCCGCGGACGCCCCGGGGCCTGCCCCCGCGACAGCGGTGGGCGGGCCCCGGACGTCTGGAAGCGGCTGCGCCGCAACCGGATCCGCTCAGGTGCGGGCCGGCAGCGTCGTCGGCAGCCAGGCCGGGCGGGACGCCTCGAAGGCGTCGATGGCGTCGGCGTGCTGGAGGGACAGCCCGATGTCGTCCAGGCCCTCCATGAGCCGCCAGCGCGTGTAGTCGTCGACCTCGAACGAGCAGGCGACGTCGCCGCAGACGACCGTGCGGGACTCCAGGTCCACCGTCACCTCGGTGCCCGGGGCCGCCTCGAGGACGGCCCAGATGCGGTCGACGTCCTCCTGCGCCACGACCCCGGTGAGCAGACCCTGCTTCCCGGAGTTGCCCCGGAAGATGTCGGCGAAACGCGGCGCGAGGACGACGCGGAAGCCGTAGTCCTTGAGCGCCCAGACGGCGTGCTCGCGCGAGGAGCCGGTGCCGAAGTCGGGCCCGGCGACGAGGACCGAGCCGGAGCGGTACTCCTCGCGGTTGAGGACGAAGCCCGGGTCGGCCCGCCAGGCCGAGAAGAGGCCGTCCTCGAACCCGGTGCGGGTCACGCGCTTGAGGTAGACGGCGGGGATGATCTGGTCGGTGTCGACGTTGGAGCGCCGCAGCGGGACGCCGACGCCGGTGTGGCTGAGGAACTTCTCCACGGTGGTTCTCCTCCTGGGTGGGACGGGCGTCAGAGGTCGGCGGGGCTGGACAGGGTGCCGCGCACGGCCGTGGCGGCGGCGACGAGCGGCGAGACGAGGTGCGTGCGACCGCCCTTGCCCTGCCGGCCCTCGAAGTTGCGGTTGCTCGTCGAGGCGCTGCGCTCGCCGGGCGCGAGCTGGTCGGGGTTCATCCCGAGGCACATCGAGCAGCCGGCCTGGCGCCACTCGGCCCCGAACTCGGTGAAGACCTTGTCCAGGCCCTCGGCCTCGGCCTGCAGGCGGACCCGCGCCGAGCCGGGGACGACGAGGACGCGCACCGAGTCGGCCTTGTGCCGGCCCTGGACGACGGCGGCCGCGGCCCGCAGGTCCTCGATCCGGCCGTTGGTGCACGAGCCGATGAAGACCGTGTCGACGGCGATGTCCCGCAACGGGGTCCCGGCCGTCAGGCCCATGTACTCCAGCGCCCGCTCGGCCGCGGTGCGCTCGCTCTCGTCGGCGAACGCGGCCGGGTCCGGCACGGCGGCCGACAGCGGCAGGCCCTGGCCGGGGTTGGTCCCCCACGTGACGAACGGCTCGAGGTCGGCCGCGGCGATGACCACCTCGGCGTCGAAGACGGCGTCGTCGTCGGTGCGCAGCGTCGACCAGTACTCCACCGCGGCGTCCCAGTCCGCGCCCTGCGGGGCGTGCGGCCGGCCCCGGAGGTACTCGAACGTCGTGGCGTCCGGGGCGATCATCCCGGCCCGTGCACCCGCCTCGATCGACATGTTGCACACGGTCATCCGGCCCTCCATCGACAGCTGCCGGATGGCCTCGCCGCGGTACTCCAGGACGTAGCCCTGGCCGCCGCCGGTGCCGATCCGGGCGATGACGGCGAGGATGATGTCCTTCGCCGTGGCGCCCTCGGGCAGGGCGCCGGCGACGGTGACGGCCAACGTCCGGAACGGGTTGAGCGGCAGCGTCTGGGTCGCGAGGACGTGCTCGACCTCGCTCGTGCCGATGCCGAAGGCCAGCGCGCCGAAGGCGCCGTGGGTCGAGGTGTGCGAGTCGCCGCAGACGACGGTCATCCCCGGCTGGGTGAGGCCGAGCTGCGGGCCGACGACGTGGACGATGCCCTGCTCGGCGTCCCCGAGCGGGTGCAGCCGGACGCCGAACTCGGCGCAGTTGCGGCGCAGGGTCTCGATCTGCGTGCGGCTCACCGGGTCCGCGATCGGCTGGTCGATGTCGACCGTCGGGGTGTTGTGGTCCTCGGTCGCGATCGTCAGGTCCGGGCGGCGCACCGGCCGGCCGGCCAGGCGCAGGCCGTCGAAGGCCTGCGGGCTCGTCACCTCGTGGCACAGGTGAAGGTCGATGTAGAGCAGGTCCGGCTCGGTGCCCTCGCCCCGGCGCACGACGTGCGCGTCCCAGACCTTCTCCGCCAGCGTGCGTCCCACGACGTCTACCTCCTGATGGGTGAATCCCTGCGGCGCCGCCGTCCCTGGCCGGGTGTCTCGCTTGCATCTCACACCCTGAGACGGCAGTATCGCCCTATGGACAAGAGTAGCGGAGTCGGCGTCCTGGACAAGGCCGCCGTCGTCCTCGGGGCGCTCGAGGCCGGACCGGCCACCCTCGCCCAGCTCGTCGCGGCGACCGGGCTCGCCCGGCCGACGGCCCACCGCCTCGCCGTGGCGCTCGAGCACCACCGGCTCGTGGCCCGCGACATGCAGGGCCGCTTCGTCCTCGGCCCGCGGCTCGGCGAGCTCGCCTCGGCGGCCGGCGAGGACCGCCTCCTCGCCGCGGCCGGTCCGGTGCTCGCCGCGCTGCGCGACCACACGAGCGAGTCCGCCCAGCTCTACCGCCGCCAGGGCGACCAGCGGGTCTGCGTCGCCGCGGCGGAGCGGCCCGTCGGCCTGCGCGACTCGATCCCGGTCGGCAGCACGCTGAGCATGCTCGCCGGCTCGGCGGCGCAGGTGCTCCTCGCGTGGGAGGAGCCCGACCGGCTGCACCGCGGCCTGCAGGGCGCCCGGTTCACCGCGACGACGCTGTCCGCCGTCCGCCGGCGCGGCTGGGCGCAGAGCATCGGCGAGCGCGAGCCCGGGGTCGCGTCGGTCTCGGCGCCGGTGCGCGGGCCGTCCGGCCGCGTCGTCGCCGCCGTCTCGATCTCCGGCCCGGTCGAGCGCTTCACGCGCCAGCCCGGGCGGGTCCACGCCGCCGCCGTCGTGTCGGCCGCGAACCGGCTCACCGAGGTGCTGCGCCGCGCCTCGTGAGCCGGTCCGCCGGGCGCCCTACTTGACCCGGACCGGCGTCGAGCGCGACGCGAGCACCGCGCCGCCCGCCGCCCGCAGCTCGACCGTCAGGGCGAAGGTCTGGCCCGGCTTCCAGCCGAGCGTCTTGCCGTTGACGGCGCCGGCGAACCGGTCGAGGGCGGCGTCGTACGCCAGGCACGCGCTCTGGACCTTGCCGGCCCCCGTCGGGGCGAGGACGACGACCCGGCAGGCCCGGGCGAGCGCCGCGCCCTCCGCGTCCGGGACGGGCACTCCCCCGGTCGTCAGCAGCCGGATCCGCACCGGCACGGTCGACGTGCGCTCGGCGACCGTCGTCCCGCCGTCGACGACGGGGTCGCCGAAGCGGTCGAACCGGTAGCGGACCACGGTGAGCGTCGTCGACGCCGGTCCGGCGCGCAGGTACTCCCGGTCGGTGGCGTCGAGGGTCCCGCCGGGGACGGGCACGGCCGGGTCGGCGAAGTACGCCGTCACGGTGAGCGGCCCGTCGGGCAGGTCGAGCGCCCCGAGCCGGGCGACGCCCGAGGCGTCGGTGCGCCGGACCACCGCGACCCGCGCGACCCCGCCCGCCGAGGCGACGAACCAGACCGCCCGCTCCGCCACCGGCGCGCCGGCGGAGGTGACCGTCGCCCGGACGCCGGTCTCGGTGCCCGCGAGCACCGTGCCCGAGCCGGCGACCGTGAGCGCGCTCGGTCGCCGGGTCACCGCGAGGGCGGCGCGTGCGGACGACGGGCGCAGCGGCGGCGTCCCCGCGACGTCCCCGGCGAAGTCGGCGACGACCTCTGAGGCGCCCACCCCGTCGACGAGCGGCAGGCTCGCCCGGGCGACGCCCGTGCCGTCCGTCGTCGCGCCGACGCTGCGCGCGCCGAGCGAGAACGTCACGGTCCGGCCGGCCGCGGCAGCCCCTGCGGCGTCGGCGAGCACGGCCGAGACGGCGACCGTCGAGCCGAGGACGCCCGACGCGGGAGCGGTGAGCGTGAGCGAGGAGGCGACGAGCCCGGCCGGGGGCGGGTCGAGCGCGGGGGCCGTGCCCGGCACGAACTCCTGGCCCTGGTTGTCCTCGACGCCGACCAGCCCGACGCCGTTGACGGCCTGGACGGTGAAGCGGACGTCCTGCGGGTCCTGGCCGGCGGCGAGCCGGACGGTCCCGCGCCACAGCGTGGAGTCCTGCTCGGAGCGGACGAGTGCGACCGAGTCGAGGGTGCCGAAGGCCGGCCCCCGGCGCGCGGTCCACGTCGCCCAGGCCTGCTGGATGCCCGCCGAGGGGTCGCCGACGACGCGGGCGCTCACCTCGACCGTCGCGCCCGTGGCGACGGCACCGGCCACCGTCGACCGGACGTCGCCGATCGAGGGCGGGGCGGCGAGCGCCGGCACGTTGAGGCCGTACCGGGTCACGTTGCCGCTGTAGAAGAGCCGCACGCCGAGCCGGTCCCACCGGCGCTCCACGGCCGCGCCGGGGACGGCGGGGTCGTCGCGGTACTGCGCGGGGGTGACGAGCAGGCGCGTGCCGCCGTCGCCCGCGACCTGGCCGAGGCCGTTGGCCGTCGCGAGCCGGCGCGGCAGCGCGACCTGGGACGCGAACGGCGGGTTGGCCGCGCCGTACTCCGTCGCGGCGGACCCGGTGAGCGGCACCGTCCCGCCGCGCTCGGCGTAGGTGCCGGACAGGACGAGCACGCCGCGGACCGCCGCGTCGGGCGTCCCGACCGGCAGGGACTGCAGCGGCAGGGCGGGCCGCCCGGGCAGGGTCTGCACCCCGTCCGGGCCCTCGAGCCAGGACCGCACGCCGCCGGGCACGGAGGCGTCGGGCTTGGTCCGCGCCACGAGGGCGGGCGCGACGTCGACCGTGCGGGTCGCGAGCCCGAGGGCCGCGCCCGGGTTCGACTCGACCGGGGTCGGCGTCACCGGCGGCGCGACGGGCGGCAGCGTGCGGCCGGCCGGCAGGTCGAGCCCGAGCATGGGCAGCCCGTAGAGGGTCGCCTGGGCGAGCGCCTTCTGGTGGATCCCGGTGAGCGACGGGGTGCTCGCGAGGTACTCCTGCTTGGCCCGCAGCAGGGCGGTGCCGAGCGCGACGGCGCCGGTGCCCTGCCGCAGCTGCGCGACGAGGCCGGAGTAGAGCCGCTCGCTGTACTCGAGGAAGTCGGTGTCCCCGTACTGGTAGCCCGTGCCGGCGACGAAGGTCGCGCCCTTGCGGGCGAGCAGCTGCGTCCAGTCCAGGCCGAGGGTGACGCCCGGCACGGCGTGGCCGTCGACGACGGTGTAGCCGGAGTGGCAGCCCGCGGACAGGACCAGGCTGTTCGTCAGGTCGACGTCCGGCCCGGCGAGCTCGGTCGTCACGACGCTCGTCCGGTCGTCCGCCGCGAGGGCGCTGTTCGCGCTGAAGTGCCCGGCGAGGTAGACGACGTCGTTGCGCCGCGCCCGCAGGGCGGCCCGCAGGTCGTCCGCCGTCCACGACGTCGTCCGGCTCGGGACCCCGCCGACGGTCGTCCGGGACGTCGGGACGCCCGCGTCCGTGATGAGCTCCGTCGTCGTCGCGCCCGTCCCGAGCGCGCTGCGCAGCTGGCCGGCGACGTCGTCCGCGGCGTCGGTGAGGAAGTCGTAGCCGGTGACGAGCGACGAGCGCGGCGTGGGCAGCAGACCGCCCAGCGCGGCGTAGCGGCTCAGGGCGGCGGTGATCTCGGCCGGGGTCTCGACGAGGCGGCCGACCGCGACGTCGGGCACCGCGACGTCCGCGCCCTTGAGGGTCAGCGTCTGCCGCGCGCCGTAGGGGTCCTGGGTGAGCACCTGGTTGCGGCGCAGCGAGGCCTGCGACGCCGTGCCGTCACGCACCGGCGGGACGAAGTTCTCCTCCGGCCCGAGGCCCGAGCCGTCGGCCCGCCGGAAGAAGGGGACGACGGAGTCGTCGCCGGCGAGGACGACGTACTGCAGCGTCGGCCGGTCCGGGTCCGTGCCGCGCAGGCCGTTGACGAGGTCGCGCAGCTCGGCGGCGAGGAGGTTGGTCGCCGCGGGGCAGTCGACCTGCTGCGCCGCCTGGGCCTTGAGGGCCTCGACCCGCGGGACGCCGGCGACGTCGACGACGACGCCGGCCACCTCGGGCCGGGCGGCGAACGCCGCGAGGGCGGCGCCGACGCCGGGGACGTCGGCCTGCGGGTAGCCGGCCCGCAGGGCGGCGGTGTCGGTGAGGACGACGGTGCGCGGGGTCGCGGGGGCACCCGCCGGGCGGGTCCACGTCGGCAGCTCCGTGAAGCCGCTGAGCGGCACGCCGCACGTCCCGGGGGTCGTCGTCACGCGGACCGAGTAGGCGCCGGTGGGGTCGAAGGCACCGTTGCGGCCCTCGACCCGCACGTAGAAGGAGCCGGTCGCGTTCCACGTCGAGGCCCGGACGGACTCCGGGGCCAGCCCGTCGCGCGCCGAGACGGCGACGAGGCTGCGCACCTGGGCGCTCGAGAACGCCTGCGCGAGCTGGTCCGGCGTCAGCCCGGTGCCCGCGAGGGCGGAGGGGTCGAGGGTCGACCCGAGCGGGACCGAGGGCGAGAAGACGCTCGGGCTGAACACGCTCGGGCTGAACACGCTCGGGGAGAAGACGCTCGGGCTGAACACGCTGGGGCTGAACACGCTGGGCGAGAACACGCTCGGGCTGAACACGCTGGGCGAGAAGACGCTCGGCGAGAACACGCTCGGGCTGAAGGCGTCCGCCGCGAACTCGGCGTTGACGAGGGCGAGGTCGCCGACGCTCGTCACGTCGGTGAAGGCCTGGCCGATGTCCCGGAAGAGCGTGACGTCGTAGTCGGCGGGCAGGCCGTCGACGTCCACCTGGACGACCGAGTCGGGCTGGACGGGGAAGCGGTACCAGCGTGCCTGGCCGGGCAGCTTGAGCCGGTCGGTCGTCGTGCCGTCGGCGGCGAGCACCCGGGCCGCGGGCCACGTCGTGTTCGGCTCGTCCGGCTCCTGGGCCCGCACCGTGAAGGTGCCGGACAGGACCATCGCGCTGTCGAAGTGCGACCCCGACAGGCGGAACCCGAACCGGTCGCCCGGCTGCACCTCGAAGGCGGCGGTCCCCTCCTCGTCGAAGCCGCCCGAGGGCGGGGTGCAGCAGTTCACCGGCCCGGCGTCGACGAGGACCGTGCTGACGTCGGCCGCCTCCGGCTCCGCCCGGTCGACGAACGCGACGAGCCGCGTCGTGACCCGGAAGTAGGAGTGGAACCCCTGCCACGACCACGGCAGCCCGACCTCGGCGGCGGAGGCGGCCGTCGTCGACAGCTCCCACTCGCCGGAGAAGGACTGCCGCCAGTCGTAGGCCAGCGAGGGGGCGCCGTCGGCGCCGTCCGAGACCAGGCGCACCCCGGGACCGGTGGCCTGCCACACGCCGGGTGCGGCGGCCGCGGGGGCGGCCTGCAGCGCCGGCAGCCCGAGGGCCACGAGCAGCCCGGTGAGGAGGAGGACGAGGGGGTGGGACCGGACGCGCATGGCGGTGCTCCTCTGCGGTGGACAGCGCCAGGGTAGGCACTGATCACGGTCCCGGGGAGGCGTGCGGCGTGATTCGTGCGACCCGTCGCGACCGCCGTGCTCCGGGGGTCGTCCCCGGCACCGTCGGCGTGTCAGCGAGCCGACACGGGACCGGTCCCGACGAGCCGGTCGCAGGCCCGCCGGACGAGCTCGGCGGCACCGTCGTCGTCCAGGCCCGCACCGGCCGCGCGCCGCGCGGCGGCGTCCGCGCCGCCCCACGTTGCCGCGAGGACCTCTTAGATCCGGGCCGCCTTGTACGGCGGCCGGGGCGCC
>JBQGCR010000970.1:0-3342 GCA_052038585.1 Kineosporiaceae bacterium | reverse complement strand
GGCCGCGACGGCGACGCCGACGCCGACTACGCCAGGGCCGCGAGCCTCGCGGTGCGGGCCGGACGGCTCGCGGCGCGCGCCGAGGACGGGCCGACCGCGCTGGCCGCCGCCGCGGCCCTGCAGTGCGCCTACCAGCGGCTGCGCTGCGAGCCGGTCGACGTGCGGCTGCTCGAGCAGCACCGGGCCGTGGCCGGCGAGAGCCGCGACGGGCTCCTGTCGACCCTCGTGCTGTCGTCCGTGCGGGCCCGCGAGGGCGACTGGGACGTCGCCCGCGGGCTGTGCGCCGAGGTGAGCGAGCGCTCCACCGTGCTCGGCGAGCTCGTCCTGCACTGGGTGTCGGTCGCCTGGGTCGCCCAGCTCGACGAGGCCGAGCACGGGTCGACGCCCGCGACCCGGCTGTGGCGCCAGGTCGCGACCGACCACCTCGAGGAGCTCCTCGCCGACCGGGAGGGCCGCTTCGAGGGCCTGCTCGAGTGGTGGCGGGTCGGCGAGCTGCGCCGCCGCCGGGACGAGGTCGCCACCCGGCTCGGCGAGGACCCGCTGACCCGGGTCGGCAACCGGCGCCGGCTCGACGACGTCCTCGCCGACGCGCGGGCCGCCTGCCGGCCCGTCGTCTTCCTCGACGTCGACCGGTTCAAGGCCGTCAACGACGACCTGGGGCACGACGTCGGCGACGCCGTGCTCGTCGCCGTCGCCGAGGTGCTGCGCCGCGAGAGCCGCGAGGGCGACGTCGTCGTCCGCTACGGCGGCGACGAGTTCGTCGTCCTCCTCGAGGAGGGCAGCGACCCCGGGCACGTCGCCGGGCGGGTGCGTGCCGCGCTCGCCGCGGTCGACTGGCACCTGCTCGGCCTCGACGGCCCGGTGACGGTGACGGCGGGGGTCGCGCGGGGGGGACCAGGCGCCCTGGAGCGGGCCGACGCCGACCTGCGCCGGCTCAAGGCCGCGCGCGGCCCGGTGGTCGTCGCGCCGCGTGGCGCGGCCCGCGCGGAGGCGTCCGCCGGGGGACAATGACCCGGTGACGACGGCGCGAGCGGTACCGCACCCCGGGCGGCGCGGATGAGCCTGTACCGCGACGAGGCCATCGTCCTGCGCACCCAGAAGCTCGGCGAGGCCGACCGGATCGTCACGCTCCTGACCCGCGAGCGCGGCCGGGTCCGGGCCGTCGCCAAGGGCGTGCGCAAGACCCGCTCGAAGTTCGGCGCGCGGCTCGAGCCGTTCATGCTCGTCGACGTCCAGCTCTACGAGGGCCGCTCGCTCGACACGGTGACGCAGGTCGAGACGATCTCGCCGTACGGCCGGGCGGTCGTCGCGGACTACGCCCGGTACACCGCGGGCACCGCGATGCTCGAGACGGCCGAGCGGCTCACCGAGAGCGAGAAGGAGCCCTCGGTGCAGCAGTTCCTCCTGCTCGTCGGGGCGCTGCGCACGCTCGCGGCCGGCGAGCACGAGCCGGCGATGGTGCTCGACGCCTACCTCCTGCGCTCGCTGTCGGTCGCCGGGTGGGCGCCCTCGTTCACCGACTGCGCCCGGTGCGGCGCGCCCGGGCCGCACCGCGCCTTCGCGCTCGCGATGGGCGGCAGCGTGTGCCCGTCGTGCCGCCCGCCGGGCTGCGCGGCCCCGCACCCGGAGACCCTGCTCCTGCTCGGGGCCCTGCTCACGGGCGACTGGGCGGCCGCGGACGCGAGCGAGCCGGTGCGCCGCCGGGAGGCCTCGGGCCTGACCGCGGCGTACCTGCAGTGGCACCTCGAGCGGCACGTGCGCTCGCTGCGGCTGGTGGAGCGCTGATGGCGCGGCTGGGCACCCGGCGCCGCGCCGCCCCGTCCGGCCGGGGGGACGTCGTCGCGCCGCCGCCGCACCCGTCCGGCGCGCGGCCGCCCGCGATCCCGGCCGAGCTCGTGCCGCGGCACGTCGCCATCGTCATGGACGGCAACGGCCGCTGGGCCAACGAGCGCGGCCTGCCCCGCACCCGCGGCCACGAGGCGGGGGAGGCGGCGCTGCTCGACGTCGTCGCCGGCGCCGTCGAGCTCGGGGTGAAGCACGTCTCGGCGTACGCGTTCTCCACCGAGAACTGGAAGCGCTCGCCGGAGGAGGTGCGCTTCCTCATGGGCTTCAACCGCGACGTCATCCGCCGCCGCCGCGACGAGATGCACGCCTGGGGCGTGCGGGTGCGCTGGGCGGGGCGGCGGCCGCGCCTGTGGCGCAGCGTCGTCGCCGAGCTCGAGGCGGCCGAGGAGCTGACCCGGCACAACGACGTCGCGACGCTGACGATGTGCGTCAACTACGGCGGCCGCGCCGAGATCGCCGACGCCGCACGGTCCATCGCGCGCGAGGTCGCCGCCGGCCGGCTCGACCCGGAGCGCGTCGACGTGCGGACCGTCCAGCGCTTCCTCGACGAGCCGGACCTGCCGGGCGTCGACCTGTTCCTGCGCACGTCGGGGGAGCAGCGGACGAGCAACTTCATGATCTGGCAGGCGGCGTACGCCGAGCTGGTGTTTCTCGACGAGTACTGGCCCGACGTCGACCGTCGGCACCTGTGGCGCGCCGTCGAGGTCGTCGGCCGCGAGGTCGAGGTGGACGCGGTTCTTGCCCGGCGTGGCGTCGGTGACCTGCTGGAACCCCAGCATCAGGGGCAGCCCGCCGCCGGCCAGGATGACGAACCCGTCCTGGTCGAACACGGGCTGCGACCCGGTCTGCTCGGCCCACCAGGCCGAGATGCGCGCGGAGTCGGGGGTGTCGATGGTGACCATGCCCAAGGTGAGAGTCATGGCGAGAGGCTAGGCCCCGCCACCGACACCCGGGCATGACGAAGGGCCCCGGACCGTGCGGTCCGGGGCCCTCGTGGTGGAGCAGGTGGTGCAGCGGGTCGGTGACCCGCGTCGATCACTTCGTGATCTTGGTGACCCGACCGGCGCCGACGGTGCGGCCACCCTCACGGATCGCGAACCGCAGGCCCTCGTCCATGGCGATCGGCTGGATCAGCTCGACGGCCATCTCCGTGTTGTCACCGGGCATGACCATCTCGGTGCCCTCGGGGAGGGTCACGACGCCGGTCACGTCGGTGGTGCGGAAGTAGAACTGCGGGCGGTAGTTGTTGAAGAACGGCGTGTGACGGCCACCCTCCTCCTTCGAGAGGATGTAGACGCTCGCCTCGAAGTTGGTGTGCGGGGTGGTGGTGCCCGGCTTGATCACGACCATGCCGCTCTCGACGTCCTCGCGCTTGGTGCCGCGGAGCAGGAGCCCGACGTTCTCGCCGGCCTGGCCCTCGTCGAGCAGCTTGCGGAACATCTCGACACCGGTGACGGTGGACTTCTGCGAGCCCTCGCGGATGCCGACGATCTCGAC
>JBQGCR010000969.1:0-1589 GCA_052038585.1 Kineosporiaceae bacterium | reverse complement strand
CGCCGCCGACGACGGCGAGCCGTTCCCGCGTCCAGGCGGGGGTCCCGGCGAGGCGCCACCCGGACGGCACGGCGAACGTGTCGGCGCCGCCTGCGGGTTCGCGGTCGAGCAGGAGGGCGCGGGTGGCCGCGACGGCGGCGTCGTCGGCGCCGCCGCGGCCGGTCGGGGTGCCCGCCGCGACGATCCCGGCGGCACGGTGCTCGACGAGGTGGGTGTCGAGCCGTCCGGCGGCGACGTCGTCGTCGTCGAGCAGGGCGCGGACGAAGGCGGTGTTCGTCGTCAGCCCGAGGACCGCCGTCTCGTCGAGCGCCGCGCGCAGCCGGCGCAGCGCCTCGTCGCGGGTCGCGCCCCACGCCATGACCTTGGCGAGCATCGGGTCGAAGGCGGTGCCGACCGTCTGGCCCGCCTCGATCCCGCTGTCGACGCGCACGCCCTCGCCGCGCGGCCAGCGCAGCGCGAGGACCGTGCCGGCCGAGGGCAGGAAGCCGCGGGCCGGGTCCTCGGCGTAGATCCGGGCCTCGACGGCGTGCCCGCGCAGGAGCACGTCGTCCTGCTCGCGGCCGAGGGGGAGCCCGGCCTCGACGCGCAGCTGCTCCTCGACGAGCTCGAGGCCGGTGACGAGGTCGGTCACCGGGTGCTCCACCTGGAGACGGGTGTTCATCTCCATGAAGAAGAAGTCGTCCGGGGTGCGCGCGTCGACGATGAACTCGACCGTCCCGGCGCCGGTGTAGCCGCACGAGCGGGCGGCCTGGACGGCGGCGGCCCCCATCCGGGCCCGCTGGGCGGGGGTGAGCAGCGCCGAGGGCGCCTCCTCGACGATCTTCTGGTGCCGGCGCTGGAGCGAGCACTCCCGCTCGCCGAGGTGCAGGACGGTGCCGCGGGTGTCCGCGAGCACCTGCACCTCGATGTGCCGGGGCGCCTCGACGTAGCGCTCGACGAGCAGGGTGTCGTCCCCGAAGGCGCCGAGCGCCTCACGCCGCGCGGCCGAGATCGCCTCGCGCAGAGCCGGTTCGCCGCCGGACTCGTCGACGCGGCGCATCCCCTTGCCGCCCCCGCCGGCGCTCGGCTTGAGGAGCACGGGCCAGCCGATCTCTGCGACCGCGGCGACGAGGTCGTCGTCCGTCAGCCCCGGCGTGTGCCGGCCGGGGACGACGGGGACGCCCGCCGCCTCGACCCGTTGCTTCGCGGCGATCTTGTCGCCCATCGCCTCGATCGCCTCGGCGGGCGGTCCGACGAAGACGAGTCCGGCGGCCGTGCAGGCGCGGGCGAAGGCCGCGTTCTCGGAGAGGAACCCGTAGCCGGGGTGGACGGCGTCGGCCCCGGCGGTCCGGGCGGCGGCGACGACGGCCTCGACGTCGAGGTAGGAGGGGACCTCGACGGCGACGTCGGCACTGCGCACGTGGGGCGAGGCGGCGTCGGCGGCGGTGTGCACGACGGCGGCGCGGATACCGAGCCGGCGCAGCGTCCGGACGACGCGCAGGGCGATCTCGCCTCGGTTGGCGACGAGGACGGTGTCGAAGAGGGCGCTCATCGTCGTCACATCCGGAAGACGCCGTAGCCGACCGGCGCGAGAGGCGCTGCGGCGCAGG
>JBQGCR010000968.1:0-1817 GCA_052038585.1 Kineosporiaceae bacterium | reverse complement strand
GGCTCGAGCGCCTCGAGCGAGATCGCGACCTGGGTCTCGCAGCACTTCACCGCGCAGACCATCGGCGGGCAGACGTTCTACGACCTGACCCGGCCGACGACGGGCTCGGGGCAGTGACCGGCGTGCGGACCCCCACGAGCGCCACCCCGGTGCGCTCGCGGGGGTCGGTGCCCCGCGAGCTGCTCGTCTTCGCCGTCATCGGGGTCGCGAGCACCGTCCTCCACCTCGGCGGCTTCGTCGTCCTGCGGACGCTCCTCGGGACGCCCCAGGTGGCCAACGCCGTCGCCCTGCTCGTCGCCGCCGTCGCGAACACGTGGGCCAACCGGCGCTGGACCTTCGGCATCCGCGGCCGCGAGGGGGTCGCCCGCCACCAGCTGCAGGGGCTGCTCGTGCTGGCCCTCACACTGGCGATGACCTCGGGCGGACTGGCGCTGCTGGCCCGCGTCGCGCCGGGCGCACCCACCTGGGTCGAGACCGGTGTGGTCGCCGTGACCACCGTCGCCGCGACGGCGGTCAAGTACGCCGCGATGCGCTGGTGGGTCTTCGCGCCCCGCGGAGCTCAGTCCCCCGAGGTGTCCGGGCTGAACCAGTCGGCCCGGTAGGCGCCGTCCGAATCGGTCACGCGGACGACGACGTACGTCGAGCCGCCGGAGGCCGAGCAGAGGATCGTCGTCCCGGGGCGCACGTCGGCGGTGTCCGGGCAGATGACCCCGTCCAGCAAGGACGGCCCGGAACCCAGCACTTCCGCGAGCGCCCGTCCGGCGATGAATGGGCCGCTCACGGTGTCGGTGCGCCCGGACATCCCGCCCTGGCTACCGGGGCCACCGAACGCACCGTCGCCGGTGACTTCGAAAGACTCGTCGGGGCCGCCGAGACCGAAGAGGAGCATCGGCGCGGCGACCATCCCGACCGGCGCCACGAGGGCCACGACGGACAGGACGAGCGCGACGATCGCCATCACCCGTGTCGAGTCCCGACGCGGCGCGGGCGCCGGGGCGAGCTGCTGCGTGCTCATGGTCGTGTCCCCCTCGGATCCGACGCCGTCCGAGGCGTCCTCCGGGAGTGTGGCAGGGCCGCACCGACGGCGCCGGCGATTCGGGACATCCCGCGAGGTGGGGCGCTTTTGCCCGCAGGTCCCGTGCCGGATACCCTGTGCAAGCGTTGGAGGCGTCGCCTAGTCCGGTCTATGGCGCCGCACTGCTAATGCGGTTTGGGCTAACCGCCCATCGAGGGTTCAAATCCCTCCGCCTCCGCGGAACAGCGAGAGGCCCCCACGAGCGCGCTCGTGGGGGCCTCTCGCTTGTTGCACGAAGCGTGTCGTCGAGTGAACCGGACACGCCGCCGACACCCCGGCGCGCACGGCGCGTCCTGTTCACTCGACGGGGTACCGACAGCGGGACGGGGGCGGAGCAGGCGCATGACGAGGCCCCCGGGAAGGCCCAGTCACTCCCGGGGGCCCCGTGACGGCACCGCCGGCCGGCCGGGCAGGGTCGCCGGCCGGCGGTCGTTCGGGGGATGCCTCAGTGCTGCTCGGCGAGGCTCCACATCGTCCAGAGCTCGGTGCGCATCCGCCGCGGCTGCTGGAGCACGTGGACGACGGCGCCGCCGATGTCGGCGGGCTCCATGAACGGCCCCTGCGACGGGTCGCCGTCACCGAAGCGTCCGTCGGCCGCCGCGAACGGGGTGTTGACCCCCGCCGGCGCGATGACCGTGGTCCGGATGCCCTCGCCGCGCAGCTCGCGGTCGAGGGCGTAGCCGAGGTTGACCTGGGCGCCCTTCGTCGCGGCGTACACCGCCTCCTTGCCGCCGCCGATGAG
>JBQGCR010000967.1:0-3864 GCA_052038585.1 Kineosporiaceae bacterium | reverse complement strand
GTCCGGGGCGCGCACCGCGCCGTCGCCGCCCTGCCCGAGGACGCCGGCGCCGCGCTCGCCGTGCTCCTCGACGCCGCCGCGGTGCCCGCCGACGTCCGCGTCGGCACCCTCGCCCGGCTGCTCGCCCGCTCACCCGGCTGGGCCGCGCACGTCGCGTGGCGCGACCGGGTCGCGTGCGGCCCGGGCGACGACGGCCGCGCGCCGACCGCGCCCGGCACCGGCGTCGTCGACCTGCTCGCGGTCCGGCTCGCCCACGAGGTGCTCCTCGCCGACGTCGCCGCCGCCGCGCACGGCCTGCGGGCGACGTGGGCCGACGTCGTCGCCCGCGCCGAGCTGTCCGGGCTGCGCCGCCGCGTGGACGACGACGCCGCCGCACTCGCCCGGCTCTGCGTGCGCCTCGGCCTCGACGTCGACGCCCTGGAGCGCACGCCCGCCGGTCACCTGGCGGCGACGGTGCTCCTGCTGCGCCGGCTCGACGAGGCCGCCCGCGGCCGGGTCTGGCAGCGCGCCGCCGAGCTCGCCTCCCGCGACCGGCTCCTCGACGGCATCGCCTCCCGGCTCGACGGGGGCAGCCCCCGGCAGCCCGCGCTCGTCGCCGAGGCGCTGCTCGTCACGTGCATCGACGTCCGGTCCGAGCGGCTGCGCCGCGCCCTGGAGCGGGACGCGCGCTGGCGCACCGCCGGCACCGCCGGCTTCTTCGGCGTCGCGCTGCGGCACGTCGGTCCCGACGGGCGGGCGGGGGAGCGCTGCCCGGCGCTCGTCGCGTCCCCGGTGACGGTCGCCGAGACCGAGGCCGGGCCCGCCCCCTGGCCCACCGGCACGGCGCGGGCGCTCGTCGCCGCCGTCGCCGGGTCGCAGGAGCAGCCGCTCGGCTGCCTGGCCGTCGCCGAGGCGGGCGGCTGGGCCTTCGGGCTCTCGGCCGCGGCCCGGACCGCCGTGCCGCGGGCCGTGCACGGTCTCACCCGGCGCCTGCTCCCCGCACCGCGCACGGTCCTGCACCTCGACGCGACCGGGACCGACCTCGCCGGCCGCCCGCTCGGCCTCACGCCGGCCGGCAAGGTCGACGTCGCGGAGGCCGCGCTGCGCACGGCTGGGCTCACCTCGCCGGGGGCGCTCGCCCCGCTCGTCGTCCTCGCCGGACACGAGGGGGCGACGGCGAACAACCCGTTCGCCGCGGCGTACGACTGCGGCGCCTGCGGCGGCGAGTCGGGGGCCGTGAGCGCCCGGACGCTCGCCGCCCTGCTCGGGGACCCGCAGGTGCGGGCGGGGCTGCGGGCCCGCGGCGTCGACGTGCCGGACGACACCGTCTTCGTCGCGGCCCTGCACGACACGACGCGGGACGAGGTGCGCTACCTCGACCCGGTGCCGGCCGGTCACGCCGCGCTCGCCGACCGCTTCCTCGACGCCCTGGGCACCGCGGCACGGGCCGCGGCGCAGGAGCGGGCCGACCGCCGGCCGCACGGCGGCCGGGCCGCCACCCGGGCGGTGGACTGGGCGCAGCCCCGGCCGGAGTGGGGCCTGGCGGGCGCGAACGCCTTCGTCGCCGGGCCGCGGGAGCTCACCCGCGGGCTCGACCTCGACGGCCGGGTCTTCCTCCACGGCTACCGCGCGGAGGACGACGCCGACGGCCGGGTGCTCGAGACCCTGCTCACCGCGCCGCTCGTCGTCGCCCAGTGGATCACCTCGCAGTACTGGGCCTCGACGGTCGACCCGGAGCGGTTCGGGGCGGGCGACAAGGCGCTGCACAACGTCGTCGGCACGGGGGCCGTCGTCACCGGCCCGCGCGGCGACCTGCGGATCGGCCTGCCGCACCAGGCGGTCGACGCCGGCGACCCGCGACGGCCGGGCTCGGCGCCGGTGCACGACCCGCAGCGGCTGCTCGCCGTCGTCCACGCGCGCACCGACGCGATCGACGCCGTCGTCGCCCGCCACGAGGGCCTGGCCCGGCTCGTCGGCAACGGGTGGGTCCGCCTCGTCGCGGTGGACCCCGGCGACGGGCGGGTGTGGTGCCACGACGCGACGACGGGCTGGGTGCCGCGGCCGCAGCCGGTCCGCATCCCCGTCGGGCGGCGGCCGGGCCGTCCGTAGACTGCGCCGGTGCACCAGCGGGCCTCGACGACCTCCTCGGCGTCGGCGCGCAGCCGCTGGCGGGCCCGGGTCCCCCAGGTGCTCGCCTGGGGGGTCCGGGTCGCCGCCGTCCTGCCCCTCCTCGAGGCGCTGACGTCGCCGGACGCCCCGCGCGGCCGCGCGGTCGACCTGGTCGCCGACCTCGTGACCTTCTTCGTCGCGGTCCTCGCGTCGGCGGCGATGCTGTTCCTCGCCGGCGCGCTGGGCGACCGCCGGCGCCGGGCGTGGACGCTCATGGTCGGCGTCGTCGCGGTGAGCGCGCTCGTCCACGCCCGGGCCGGGCACGCGGTGACCCTCGCCGTCGACGTCGCCGTCCTCACGGCGCTGCTGTGGACGCGCCGCGACTTCGTCGTCGTCTCCGAGCGCCGCGGGCGCCTCGCGGCGGTGCGCGTCCTGCTCGTCATGGCCCCGCTGTCGCTCGTCGCCGGGCTGCTCATCGTCCGGCGCACGGCGCCCGAGGAGTCCTTCGGCCGGCGCTTCGTCGAGGTCCTGGCAGGCCTCGTCGGCTTCGCGCCTGGCCTGCGCTTCGACCGGCCCGAGGCGGCCACCTTCACCCAGGTCGCCCTCGGCGGGCTCGGGGCGGCGACCGCCCTGCTCACCCTGGCCGCCCTCCTCGCGCCCGTCCGGCGGCGACCGGGTCTGGGCCCGCAGGACGAGGAGCGGGTGCGGGCGCTGCTCGCCGCGCGCTGCGACCAGGACTCGCTCGGCTACTTCGCCCTCCGCGACGACAAGTCCGTCGTCTTCTCCGCCAGCGGCAAGGCGGCCGTCGCCTACCGCGTGGTCGGCGGCGTCACCCTCGCGGCCGGCGACCCGCTCGGGGACCGCGAGGCGTGGCCGGGCGCGATCGCCGCCTGGCTCGCCGACGCCGAGCGGTACGCCTGGACCCCGGGCGTCGTCGGGGCGAGCGAGGACGGCGCGGTCGTCTACGCCCGGTGCGGGTTCGACGCCCTCGAGCTCGGCGACGAGGCGGTGCTCGACCTGGCGACCTTCACCCTCGAGGGCCGCGCGATGCGGACGGTGCGGCAGGCGGTGGGTCGGGCCGAGCGGGCCGGGTACACGGTCGACGTGAGCCGACAGCGCGACGTCGACCCCGTGCACCTCGGGGTGGCTGCCCGGGTCGCCGACGCGCTGCGCGGCGAGGAGGTCGAGCGCGGGTTCTCCATGGCGCTCGGCCGGGTGGGGGACCCGCGCGACGGCGACGTCGTCCTCGTCCGGGTCCGCGACGGCGGGGGCCGGCTCGTCGCCGTCCTCACGTTCGTGCCGTGGGGCCGGGACGGGCTGTCCCTCGACGTCATGCGCCGGGCGCGGGACAGCGAGAACGGCACGGTGGAGCTCGCCCTCGCCGGCCTCGTCGGGGCGGCGCCGCGGCTCGGCGTGCGGCGGATCTCCCTGAACTTCGCGGTGTTCCGCTCGGTGCTCGAGCGCGGGACCCGGGTGGGGGCGGGTCCGGTGACCCGGCTGTGGCGGCGCACGCTGCTCCTCGGCTCGCGGTGGTGGCAGATCGAGTCGCTCTACCGCGCGAACGCCAAGTACCACCCGGACTGGTACCCCCGGTTCGTCTGCTTCCGCCAGGCGCGCGACCTGCCGCACGTCGTCGTCGCCACGCTCGAGGCCGAGGCCTTCATCCAGCGGCCGAGCCTGGGGTGGCTCGCCCGGTGAGCACGTCGTGGCCGCAGGCCCGGGCCGCCGCGCACGCGGCGGTGCCCCCGCTGCCCGGGCGGACCGTGCCGCTCACGG
>JBQGCR010000966.1:0-1505 GCA_052038585.1 Kineosporiaceae bacterium | reverse complement strand
GCGGGGCGAGGAGCAGACCCGGGCCCACCTCGGGCCCCTGCGCCAGCTCTGGGAGGGCGGCGCCCCGGCGACCGGCCTGGCCCTGCGGGCCACCGGCGTCGCCGTGCTCCCCTCGGCGCTCGCCGTCCCGCCGCTGCTCCTGCTCGCCCTGCTCACCGGCGCCCGGCCGGTCGAGGCCGTCGTCTGGCCCCTGGCCACCCCCGCGGCCTGCCTGCTCGCCGACCTGCTCGTCGCCCCGCCGCGGCAGGCCGACGGCAGCGTCGAGGACGACGACACGCTGTCCGCCCTCGCCTGCGTCGGGCTGCTCGTGCCCTTCGCCGTCGCGGCCTGGCTCGCGGCGCCCGCGGCGGTGCCCGTCGCGCTCACCCTCCTCCTCCTGACAGGAGCCCTCCTGTGCCTGCACCGACGACTGCTCCGCCTGCCCTCCACCTCGCCGGGGTGGTCGCCGGCTACCACCCCGGCGTCCCCGTCCTCGACGGGCTGAGCCTCACGGTCGGGGACGGCGTCACCCGGCTGCGCGGGACGAACGGCACCGGGAAGTCGACCCTCGTCGAGGTCGTGTCCGGTCACCTGCGCCCGTGGGCCGGCACCGCCGAGGTCCGGGGCGTCCCGGCCGGCGACCCGGCCGCCCGCCGGCACCGTCGCGTCTGCCGCAGCCGGGACCAGCTCTTCGGGGCGCTCACGGTCCGCGAGCACCTGCTGCTCGCCGCGCGGACGAGCGGGGCCGACGCCGACGCCGCCGTGACCCGCGCGCAGCGGTACGGGATGCAGGCCTGGCTCGACGTCCCCGCTGACGCGCTGTCCACCGGCAACCGCCGCAAGGCCTGGCTCCAGGTCTGCACGACCGGTGCCGCGGACGTCGTCGTCCTCGACGAGCCCTTCGACGGCCTCGACGACGCCGGGGTGGGGGTGCTCCTCGGCGAGGTCGCCGCCTGGGCGGCGCGCGGGGCCGTGCTCCTCGTGTGCCACGCCGCGCCGCCCGCGCTCTCGTGGGACGACGAGGTCGACCTCACGGGCGTCGGGAGCCCGCGGTGAGGGTCGAGGCCCGGGGCCTGGGCCGGGAGCACGCCGGTCGCAGCGTCCTCGAGGACGTCTCGTTCACGGTGCGGCCCGGCCGGGTCACCGGCTTCCTCGGCCTCAACGGGGCGGGCAAGTCGACGACGATGCGCCTCATGGTCGGGCTCGAGCGCGGCCGCGGGCGGACGACGTTCGACGGCGTCCCCTACGCCGACCTCGACGACCCCGGCGCCGCCGTCGGGCTCCTGCTCGACCACCCGTCGTTCGCGCCGCGCCACGGCGCCCGCCGCCAGCTGCGCTGGTACGCGGCCCAGTGCGGGGTCGGCGACGACCGCGTCGAGGAGCTCCTCGAGGCGTTCGACCTCACCGGCGCCGCCGACCGGCCGGGCGGGCGGGGCTCGCTGGGGCCGGTGCGGCGGGGCGAGCTCGCGCTCGCGCTGCACGCCGACCCCCCCGTCCTCCAGCGCGCCGCGCCCGGCAACGGCCGG
>JBQGCR010000965.1:0-2160 GCA_052038585.1 Kineosporiaceae bacterium | reverse complement strand
CCCCACCACCGGCCCCCGGCCCGAGCCGCTGGTCGCGCCTGCCGCTGCGCGCCCGGCTCGTCGGGATCCTCCTCGTCGCGCTCGTCCTCGCCCTCACCGCGACCGGGGTCGGGGTGCAGGCCGTGCTGCGCGCCTACCTCGTCGAGCAGGTCGACGACCAGCTCCAGGCGCAGACCGAGGCCGCCCGGGCCGACCGGACCTACCTGCAGCGGATCATCACCGGCGAGGGCCGCCGGGGCCGCAGCGACGTGCCGACGTCGTACGCCTTCTTCCTCTACCCCGACGGCGCCGACGAGGGCCTGACGATCGCCGGCCGCCAGGAGGGCGGCACCCCGCGGTTCCGGCTCATCACCTACGACGAGGCGGAGGCGAGCGGGGGCCGTCCCTTCACGCTGCGCGGCGAGGACGGGCACCGGTGGCGGGCCGTCGCCCTGCCGGTCGGCTTCGACACCGGACCCGGCTCGGTGACGCTGGCCCTGCCCCTGCGCGACGCCGGGGACGCCGTGCGGCGGCTCAACGTGCTCATGCTCGGCATCGGCGGCGTCGTCACCCTGATCTGCGCCGCGATCGGCTACGTCGTCATCCAGCGCTCGTTCCGCCCGCTCGAGGAGGTCGAGGAGACGGCCGCGGCGATCGCCGCCGGGGACCTGTCCCGGCGCGTCCCCGACCACCCGGGCAGCACCGAGGTCGGCCGGCTGACGACGTCGCTCAACGGCATGCTCGCCCAGATCGAGGCGGCCTTCCGCGACCGGGAGGCGAGTGAGGCGCGCACCCGGCGGTTCGCCGCCGACGCCAGCCACGAGCTGCGGACGCCGCTCGCCTCGATCCGCGGCTTCGCCGAGCTCTACCGCCAGGGGGCGGTCCGCGAGCCGGACGACGTCGCGCGCACCATGCGCCGGATCGAGGACGAGGCCGCGCGGATGGGCGCCCTCGTCGAGGACCTGCTCCTGCTCGCGCGGATGGACGAGCAGCGCCCGGGGCGCAGCGAGCCGGTCGACCTCGCCGTCCTCGCCGGGGACGCCGTGCACGACGCCCGCGGCCTCGACCCGGGGCGTCCCGTGACGCTCACCGGGCTGGCGCCGGGCGAGGGGCCGCGCGCCGCCGTCGTCACCGGCGACGACGGCCGACTCCGGCAGGTCGTGGCCAACCTCGTCGGCAACGCCGTCCGGCACACGCCCGCGGGCACGCCGGTGGAGGTCGCCGTCGGGACGCTCGACCGCGACGGCAGCCGGTTCGCCGTCCTCGAGGTCCGTGACCACGGCCCGGGCATCGACCCGCAGCTCGCGGCCAAGGTGTTCGAGCGGTTCTACCGCGTCGACGCCTCGCGGCAGCGCGGCAAGGGCGGCGGTTCGGGCCTCGGCCTGTCGATCGTCGCCGCGGTCGTGGCGGCGCACGGCGGCGAGGTGTCCGTGCTCGGGACCGAGGGCGGCGGCGCGACGTTCCGGGTGCAGGTGCCGGCGGCCGCCGCCTGGACCGGCTCGGACTGACGCGCCTACCCCGTCGGCCGCCCCGTATGCGACCGCTGCCGGGTGGGACACCTCACACCCCGGACGACCCGTTTTGCGACGAGGACAACACGAGAAGCCGATGCGTGGGCCCCGGTTTTCCGGGAAGATTGTGCACGGACGCACAAGCGCCTGAGCAGGAGGAACCATCATGAGCGAGCGCGAGACCCAGACCCAGGACCCCGCAGAGCGCATCTCCGTCGCGAACCCTCGACGGACCCGGCTCGGCAACGACGGCCAGCCCCTCGGGCGCTGACCGGTAGAACGATCCGACGCCCCGGACCGGCCGGTCCGGGGCGTCACTTTGTCCCGGTCCGGGGGCTGTGACCGGCTCACAGCCAACTCCCAGGGCTCGCCGAGGGTCGGCCCAGCCGCAGGGTCTCGAATAGGTCTCACCACAGTCCACGACGAAGGTGACCGACCATGACTCAGACCGCAGGCGAGCGCGACCAGACCTGGCGTTCCCCGTGGGCCGCCCCCCACGGGCCGGCCACGGACGCGGGCAGCGGGTCCGGTGCCGCTCCCACCCAGTCGATCGAGACCGCCCAGCCTCTCGAGACCACCCAGCCCGGCGCCTTCGGTCCGCCGCCGGCGCCGCTGGCGCCCCCGGCTCCGCCGGCTCCCCCGGCCCCTCAGAACAGTGGCCCGCGGCGCG
>JBQGCR010000964.1:0-2615 GCA_052038585.1 Kineosporiaceae bacterium | reverse complement strand
CGACGCCGGCGACGGGCAGCTCGAACGAGACGTCGGTGATCGTCGGGGCCGGACGGTTGCGGTACTGCGCGGTGAGGCCGTCGCAGACGAGCGCGGGGACGGGGGCGGCGACGCCGACGGCGTCCGTGCCGAGCACGCTCGTCACCGCGCCTCCTCGCCGTCGTCCGGGCCCGCCGTCGACCGTGATCCAGCCGGCGCCGACGCGAACAATAACCGTTGGCACGGTCCTCGGGGACCGCGCGGCGGGCGATCTCCGCCCTCCCGCCGTGCGACGTCTACGTACGGTCCGGTAGGCCTCACCGACGGTGCGCGAGAGGGCGTCCCGGCCGTGGGGACGTAGCGTGGCCCCGTGAGCGAGGTGACGGTCGACGACGCGGTGCGGCTCCAGCGGCTGCGGCGGATGAAGGCGGTCGCGACGGGGCTGCTCGTGCTGGCCGCCGTCGTCTACGTCCTCACGCTCGACCGCGAGGGCGGCGTGTGGCCGTGGGTCAACGCGGCGGCCGAGGCCGGGATGGTCGGCGCGCTGGCCGACTGGTTCGCCGTCACCGCCCTCTTCCGGCACCCGCTCGGCATCCCCGTGCCGCACACCGCGCTCATCCCGCGCCGCAAGGACGCCCTCGGGGCGAGCCTGCAGGCCTTCGTCGCCGAGCACTTCCTCGCCGCCGACGTCGTCCGGGACAAGGTGTCCCGCGCCAAGGTCTCGTCCCGGGTCGCGACGTGGCTCGCGGTCGAGGAGAACGCGGCCCGCGCGACCCGGCTCGTCGCCCGCGGCGCCGCGGGCGGGGTGCGCCCGCGGCGCGCGGGGGGGCTCGGGGCCGGCCTCGCCCAGACCCTCGTCCAGCGCGTGCTCGCCCAGGAGTGGAGCGCCCCGGCCGGGCACCTCCTCGAGCAGGTGCTCGAGGAGGGCGGCCACCGGCGGCTGACCGACATGGCGTTCTCCCACCTGCACTCGTGGGTGCGGGACAACCGGGCGGCGATCACCGGGATCGTCCTCGAGAGGGCCCCCGAGTGGGCGCCGCACTGGGTCAACGAGGCGATCGCGAACCGGGCCTACAAGGAGGCGCTCGCCTTCGTCGCCGACGTCGACGACGACCAGGGGCACCGGGCGCGCAAGGCCCTCGACGACGTCCTGCGCCGGTTCGCCCGCGACCTCCAGGAGGACCCGGTCATGCGGGCCCGCGCCGAGGAGACGATGAAGCGGGTGCTCGCCCAGCCCGACGTCCGGCAGGCGCTGACGTCGGTGTGGTCGACGGGCCGGCGGCTGCTCGTCGAGGCGCTCGAGGACGAGGGCAGCGCGCTGCGGGTGCGCGCGAGCGACGCCGTCGTCTCGTGGGCCCGCTCGGTGCTCGCCGACCCGGCCCTGCAGGAGCGGCTCGACGCGCAGGCCGTCGAGGCCGCGGGCTTCCTCGTGTCGACGTACGGCAGCGAGCTCGCGACCGTCATCAGCGAGACCGTCGAGCGCTGGGACGGCGACGACGCGTCGCGCCGGATCGAGCTGCACGTCGGGCGCGACCTGCAGTTCATCCGGATCAACGGCACCGTCGTCGGGGCCCTGGCCGGTCTGGCCATCCACGCCCTGGGCGTCGCGGTCTCCTGAGCGTCACCAGCGGTCGCGGCAGCAGCCCCGGTCGCCGCGGGCCCAGCGGTCGTAGAAGGCGTCGAAGCCGGCGACGTCGACCGGCGGGCTGATGAGGTTGCCCTGCGCGCGGACGACGCCGATCGAGGCGAGCAGCCGGGCGACCTCCGGCGTCTCGACGCCCTCGGCGATGACCCGCAGCCCGAGCTCGCCGGCGAGCGCGACGACGGCCCGGACGATCGCGAGGTCCCGGCGGTCCGAGGGCAGCCCGGCGAGGAAGGACCGGTCGACCTTGAGCGTGTTGACCGGCAGCTGCTTGAGCCGGGACAGGGACGACCAGCCGGTGCCGAAGTCGTCGACCGCCACCCGGATGCCGAGCGCCCGCAGCCGGGCGAGCGAGGCGATCGCCTCCTCGTGCGCGAGCGCCGACTCGGTGACCTCGACCCGCAGCAGGGGCGGGGGCAGGCCGACGTCGGCGAGCAGCCGGCGCAGCCCGTCGGTCCAGCCGGGCGTCGCGAGCACGGTCGGGGAGAGGTTGACGGCGACCGCGACGGGCCGTCCCGAGCGCAGCCAGCGCGCGGCCTGGCCGACGGCCTCGGCGACGACGACGTCGGTGAGCGCCGTGACGAGGCCGCTCTGCTCGGCGAGCAGGACGAACTCGGCCGGGTCCTGGACGCCGCGCTCGGCGTGCCGCCACCGGGCCAGGGCCTCGACGCTCGTCACCTCGTGGGTCACGAGGTCGACGACCGGCTGGTAGGCCACGGTGACCTCGCGCCGCTCGATCGCCTCCCGCAGCGCGGCGACCCGGGCCAGGCGCGCGCCGGCGTCCTCGTCGACGTCGGGGTCGTGCACCGCGACGCCGCGCCGCTGCCGCTTGGCCCGGTACATCGCGAGGTCGGCCCGCTGGAGCAGCGCGAAGGGGTCGGTGCCGTGCTCGGGGGCGAGCGCGACGCCGATGCTGCCGCCGAGCCGGATGCCGCCGGTCGCGGGGAAGGGCTCCTCGAGGATCCGGACGAGCTCGCGGGCCGTCGTCGTCGCC
>JBQGCR010000963.1:0-1677 GCA_052038585.1 Kineosporiaceae bacterium | reverse complement strand
AGGGCGAGGTGTCGGGGCGCGGTCGTCACGGTGGGGCCTCCGGTGCGGAGTCGGCGGGATCTGGTGCGGAGTCGGCGGGATCTGGTGCGGAGTCGGCGGGGAGGGGGGAGGGTCCCGGGGCGGGCTGGGGTGGGGTGGGTGGTTGTCCCGCCCCGGGACGGTCGGGGCGGTCAGCCGCGGGCGGCGGACCGCTTCCGGGAGCGGAGCAGCACGAGGGCGCCGCCGGAGGCGAGGGCGCCGAGCAGCGCCGCCGTCGTCGCCCACGGGCCTCTCGGGCCGGCACCGACGCCGGCCGAGGCCGCGTCCGTGGCCGCCAGGGCCTGGACGCCGGCCGCCGTGCCGCCCTGGAGCGGGCTGACGAGCGCGGCGTTCGAGGCGCTCGCCTTCGCCTGCGCCACAGCCGAACCGCTGTGCGGCAGGCCGAGGTACGGGAAGGACGGCGAGAAGGCGACGTCGTTGGCGTCGACGCCGTCACCGAGGTCGTTCGGGGACCCGACGAGCTCGCCCTCGACCACCTGCAGCGACGCGTCGAGCACGTCGTCCGTGAGGCGCCGGCCGTTGGGGAAGCCGTTGTTGTCGCCGCCGACGACGCCGAGCCGGCTCGGCGTCTGCCCCGCGAACGGGGTGAGGTTGAGCCGCAGCATCTCCGACGGCGTGACGTTCTTCGGCTGGTTGAGCCCCGGCACGCCGGTGAGGAAGACCGACACGAGGTCGTTGCGCGGCTCGGCCGGGGCCTTGATGCCGTAGACCTGCTCGACGACCTTCGGCAGCCCGGGCTTGGTCACGTAGTCGAGGTACTTCGCGTCGCCCGAGGGCTGGGACCGGTTGAACCCGTCCTTGTCCTTGATGGGGATGACGACCTCGTTGACGAGCGGGTTGCCCAGGCGCGACACCTGGCGCCACACGCCGTCCGCGCCGTACGCCGTCGTCGTCGACCAGACGCCGACGACGTTCTTCGCGCCGCCGAGCTCGGCGACCGGCACGCGCAGCGCGACGCTGTTGACGTTGTACCCCGCGAGCGTGTCGTTCCCGACCTCGGACAGGTCGCCGCCGTAGAGCAGGTCGAAGACGCGCAGGTCGAGGAAGAACGGGTCGTCGGCCTGGCCGGCGAACGCGGTCCGGCCGCCGCCGAGACCGTAGACGGCCTGGTCGCGCAGGGTCTTGTAGTCCGGCATCGAGGCCTTGCCGACGTTGGACGGCGCGACCTTCTTGTTCGTCGCGATCGTCTTCCAGCCCGCGGAGTCCCAGCGCTTGAGCGTGTAGGTCTGCCACGTGTTGAGGTCGGGGTCGTCGAGCGACGTCACCGGCCCGGTGTTGTAGAGGAACGTCTGGTTGTTGCGGTACCAGGTGTTGAAGTCCCAGCGGTAGACGACGTCGGCCTTCGCGTCGCCGTTCGTGTCGACGTTGATGTCGTAGTGGGCCTTCGGCGCGAACGTGTAGAAGTTCGGGCCGCCCGCCGGGTCGGAGAACGGCAGCCAGTTCGCGACGAGCGTGACGGTGCCGGCCTTGTCGGGGCTGAGGAAGGCGTAGACGTCGGTGGTGTCGAGCCGCGGGGAGCCGGCGATCGCGGGCGCCTCGCGGTGGCTCGACGCGGTGGCCGGACCGCCCGTGGAGACGGCCGTGCCGAGGACGGCGACCGCGCCGGTGGCGGCGAGCAGGGCGCGGGTGCGCCGGCGC
>JBQGCR010000962.1:0-3192 GCA_052038585.1 Kineosporiaceae bacterium | reverse complement strand
GGTCGCCCGCATCGTCGCTGGTCAGCCGTACCACTCGCTGTCCGACCTGTGGAACCGCGCGCGCCCGTCCCGTCCGGTGCTGGAGCGGCGCGTGCTCACCGGCGCGCTCGACTCCGGCTACGGGCTGGGGCGCACCGCCCCCGTGCGCCGCCGCGGCGTGGTCACCCGGCGCGACCTGCTGCTGCAGGTGGCCGACCTCGACCGGCACACCCGCGCGCTCGAGCGCGGCGCCGCCCGCGCCCGCTCGTCGTCGTCGTCCTCCCGCCGTGACCAGGGGAGGTCGGCCACCTCGGCCACCCCGGCGGCGGGCGAGGACGTGCAGCTCGCGCTCGACCTCGGCGACGCCCCGGACGAGGCGACCCCGAGCGGGCTGCCGGAGATGACCGGGGCCGAGCTCGTCCGGGCCGAGCTCGAGGTGCTCGGGCTCGACGCGAGCCGGCACGTCCTGGACTTCTACACCCCGCTGCTCGACGCGCTCGGGGTGACCCGGGCGCGGGAGGTGCTCGACCGGCGCAGCCGCTCGGAGCTGCTCGTCGCCGGGGTCAAGGTCGCGACCCAGACCCCGCCGATCCGCTCGGGCCGCCGCGTCGTCTTCCTCACCCTGGACGACACGACCGGCCCGGTCGACGCGACGTTCTTCGAGGACGTCCAGGGGCCGTACGCCGCGACGGTCTTCCACTCCTGGCGGCTCGTCGTGCGCGGCGTGCTGCGCCGCACCGGCCCGCGCGGGGTGTCGCTGCGGGCGACGGGCGCCTGGGAGCTGCCCGTGCTCTGGGACGCCTGGACCGACGGCGGGCTCGAGGCCGTCCGGGCCGTCCTCGACCAGGAGGGCACCGCGCACCCCGGCACCCCGGCCGCCGTCGCGGGCGCGGCGGGGAGCCGCTCGTCCCGGCCGGTCATGGCCCGCCCGCCGGTCACCGAGTTCGGCGGCGGGTTCGTCGTGCCCGACCGCGAGGCGGCCTCCGGGCTGCCGGCGGGGGACCGGGCCGACCGGCCCGCCGACGTCGCCGCCCGGGACGACGGCACCCGGGCCGGCGGGATGGGCGGCGGCAGCCAGCACCGCCGGGTGCTCGTCCACGCGAGCGGGTTCCGGCAGTCGCCCTACGCGGACATCAAGCCGGCCGGTGAGTCGGGGCGCGACGCGCGCCGGATGGGCCGCACCCAGCCGCCGGCGGCGACGGGCAGCGACGAGGGCCGCCGCCGCGGCGAGCCGTCACGCAAGCTGTGGCACTCGAGCCAGGGGAGCTCGGGCCGGTGAGCGCGACGGCGACGACCGGCCGCACGGGGCCACGACTAGGGTGGGCGACGACCGTCCTGCGTCCCCTGACGCCCGTCCCGCCGGGAGTGCACCCGTGTCCGACGACACCACCCGCGCCCGTCGCTGGGCCGCCCGCTCCGACCCGCGGACGCACGTGCGGACCGCGGTCGTCTGGGACGCCCTCGACGGGCTGCTCGCCGAGCGGGCCGGCCGTACCGGGCGGCCCGTGCTCGACGTCGTCGACCTCGGCGGCGGCACCGGCGGCTTCGCCGTGCCCGTCGCCTCCCTCGGCCACCGGGTCACCGTCGTCGACCCCAGCCCCGACGCGCTCGCGGCGCTCCAGCGGCGGGCGGCCGAGGCCGGCGTCGCCGACCTCGTCCGGGCCGTCCAGGGCGAGGCGGCCACGCTCGGCGACGTCGTCGACGAGGCCGGGTGCGACCTCGTGCTCTGCCACGGGGTCCTCGAGTACGTCGACGACCCCCGGCCGGCCGTCGCGGCGATCCTCGCCGCGCTGCGCCCCGGCGGCGTGGCGAGCATCCTCGTCGCCCAGCGGCTCGGCGCCGTCCTCGCCCGGGCCCTCGCCGGCCGGTTCGGCCAGGCCCTGCACCTGCTCGACGACCCCGACGGCCGCAGCGGCGGCACCGACCCGCTGCCGCGTCGCTTCGACGAGGCGTCCCTGCTCGGCCTGCTGCGCGAGCACGGCGGCCGGGACCTCGAGGTCGTCGGCGTCCACGGTGTCCGGCTCTTCACCGACCTGCTGCCCGGCTCGCTCGTCGACTCCGACCCCGAGGCGGCGCAGGCCCTGCTCGCCCTGGAGCGTGCGGCGAGCGCCCACCCGGACCACCCGCAGCTGGCCGGCCTCGCCGCGCACCTGCACCTGGCCGTGCGCGTCCCCGACCGCAGCGCGCCGACCGGGTAGCCCCCGATGAGCCGCCGCCAGCTCGACCGGGCCGGGCTCCCGGGCCGGCACGACGGCGACGCCGGCGGCCGGATCGGTCACGACGACACCGGGTGCACGGTGCTGCACGTCGACATGGACGCGTTCTACGCCTCGGTCGAGCTCATCAGCCGTCCGGAGCTCAAGGGGCAGCCCGTCATCGTCGGCGGCGGCACCCGCGGCGTCGTCCTGTCCGCGACGTACGAGGCCCGCCGGTTCGGCGTCCACTCGGCGATGCCGATGGGCCGGGCGCGCCGGCTGTGCCCGCAGGCCGTCGTCGTCCGCCCGACGCACGACCTGTACTCGGAGGTCTCCCGCGGCGTCATGGAGATCTTCCGCTCCGTGACGCCCGCCGTGGAGCCGCTGAGCCTCGACGAGGCCTTCCTCGACGTCTCCGGCGCGGTGCGCCGCCTCGGCAGCCCGGCGGCGATCGCCCAGCAGATCCGGGACCGCGTCGCCGACGAGCAGCGGATCACGTGCTCGGTCGGCGTCGCGGCGACGTAGTTCGTCGCCAAGCGCGCCGCGGGCCGCGCCAAGCCCGACGGGCTGCTCGTCGTCCCCCGGGACGAGGTCGTCGCCTTCCTCCACCCGCTGCCCGTCGGCGCGCTCTGGGGCGTCGGCGACCGCACCGAGGAGGTGCTGCTGCGGCTCGGGCTGCGGACCGTCGCCGACATCGCGCACACCCCGGTCGAGACGCTCAGGCGCGCCCTCGGCGAGGCGTCCGGCGGCCACCTGTTCGAGCTGGCCTGGGGTCGTGACCCGCGCCGCGTCGTCCCCGAGACCGTCGAGAAGAGCGTCGGCGCGGAGGAGACGGTCGGGCGTGACGGCGACGACCCCGACGTCGTCCGCCGCGAGCTGCTCCGCCTGTCCGAGCGGGTCGCGGCCCGGCTGCGGGCGCAAGGCATGGTCGGCCGGACGGTCGTGCTCAAGGTCCGCTTCGCCGACTTCACGACGATCACCCGCTCGCGCACCCTCACCGAGCGCACCGACGTCGCGC
>JBQGCR010000961.1:0-6160 GCA_052038585.1 Kineosporiaceae bacterium | reverse complement strand
CCCGGCGGCCGCGGTCGCCGCGGCGGCCAGCGCCACCGCGACGACGACGACGGCGACCCGGCAGGCCGCGACGCGCCGGCCGAGGCCGCGCGCGAGGTCGGCGCCGAGGGCGAGGACGCCGAGCACCCGCGTCGTCGCGAGCGCGAGCGGCACGAGCACGAGCAGCGCGACCGTCAGCGGGGTCACGTGCTCCCAGCCCCGGCCGTTGAGGCTGCCGGTCAGCCAGACGACCGCGCGCTGGGCGTCGGTGACGTCGGCCCGCACGAGCAGGTAGGAGGTCAGGGCGCTCGCCGCCGCGCCGATCCCGATGCCCGCGAGGACGAGGCGCGGGCCGGTGAACCCGTCGCGCCAGGACAGCGCCGCGACGAGCGCCGCGACCGCGAGCCCGCCGGCGAGGGCGGCGAGCGGCAGCGGGAGGGGGACGCCGGCGAGGATGACGGCGACGGCGCCGGCGGACGCCCCGGCCGTGACCCCGACGACGTCCGGGGTCGCGAGCGGGTTGCGCACGACGGTCGACGTCATGGCGCCCGCGAGGCCGAAGGCCGCGCCGACGAGCAGCCCGACGAGCGCCCGGGGCAGCCGCAGCCGCTGCACGACGAGCAGCGAGCCCGGGTCGCCGGACCCGACGAGGGCCGCGAGGACGTCCGGCAGCGGGACCTGGTACTCCCCGACGCTGATCGCGGTGCAACCGAGCGCGAGCGCCACGAGGAGCAGGCCCGCCGTGACCGCCGCGGCGCGGGGCCGGACGACGACGCGGGCCGCGGCCCACGGCAGCGCCACCGGGCCCGGCGCCACCCGCGCGTGGGGGGGGGCGCCGACGGGACCGGCCGCCCTCAGCCCGAGCCCGCTCATGCCGCGGCCAGCCGCGACCGCTGGACGAGCCACACGAGGACGGGCGCCCCGAGCAGGGCCGTGACGATGCCGACCTGGAGCTCGCCGGGCCGGGCGGCGACGCGGCCGACGACGCCGGCGAGGACGACGAACGCCGCGCCGACGAGGGCGGACGCCGGCAGGAGACGCGCGTGGGACGGGCCGACGAGCGCTCGGGCGACGTGCGGGACGACGAGGCCGACGAAGACGATCGGTCCGGCGACCGCGACGGCGCCCGCCGTGAGGAGGGTGGCCGAGCCGACGACGACGGCGCGGGTCCTCGCCACCCGGGTGCCGAGCCCGCGGGCCAGGTCGTCGCCGAGGGCGAGGCTGTCGAGGCCGCGGACGCCCACGACGGCGAGCACCGCCCCGGCGACGAGGACGGGCGCCGCCCCGACGAGGACGGCGAGGTCGCGGCCGGCGATCGACCCGACGGCCCAGAACCGGTAGGCGTCGAGGGTGTCGGCGTCGAGCAGGACGAGCACGGTCGTCACCGCCGACAGCACCGCCGTCACGGCGACGCCGGCCAGGACGAGGTCGAGCGTCCCGCCGTCCCGCGGCCGGGACGCCGTCGCCGCGGGCCCGGCGAGCGCGGCGACCCCCGCGCCGGCGCCCCGCCCGCCGCGCCGGGCGGCGCCGGACCGGGCGAGGGCCGACGGCGCGGGCAGGACCGTCGTCGCGACGACGACGCCGAGCGCGGCACCCGCGGCGACGCCGAGCAGGCCGGGGTCGGCGAGCGGGTTGCGGGTCAGCCCCTGGAGCTGGGCGCCGGCGACGCCGAGGGCGGCGCCGACCGCGAGGCCGACCAGCGTGCGCGGCAGCCGCAGGTCGTGGACGACGAGGGACGCCTCCGAGCCGTCCGGGGTCACGAGGACCCGCAGCACGTCGGCGAGCGGCAGGCTCCGGCTGCCGACGGCGATCCCGGCCACGACGGCCACGGCGAGCGCGGCGACGAGGGCGGCGGGCACCGACCACGAGCGCGTGGCGGGCCACCGGGCGAGGATCACGACCCGAATAGTTAGGTAAGGCTTGCCTTACTGTCAAGCGCCTGGCACGGTGGCGGTGACCGTCCCCAGCCCCGGAAGGACCGCCCTCGTGGCCAGTGCACGCCCCCGATCCCGTTCTCTCGCAGGCGTCGCCGGCATCGCCGTCGTCGTCGGCCTGCTCGCCGCGTGCGGCGCCGACACGCCGGACGCCTCGCCGTCGTCCGCGTCACCGGCCGCGGCCGAGGTGCCGACCGAGCTGCCCGCCGACCTGCCGGAGGGGCGCGGCGTCGTCACGGTGAACCCCGACGGCAGCCGGACGGTCACCTCGGCCTGGGGCACGGCGACGGTGCCCGAGCGGCCCGAGCGGATCGTCTCGGTCATCGGCGACGTCGACCTCGACGCGCTCGTCGCGCTCGACGTCGACGTCGTCGGCGCCGGGACGCAGGGCGGCACGGCGACGGACGGCTTCGCCCCGCACCTCGGGGCGGGCCTGGCCGGCGTGACGCCGCTGGCCTGGTCCGACGGCGTGCCCTTCGAGAGCATCGCGGCGCTGGAGCCGGACCTGATCTTCGCCCCGGACGCCGAGACGGCGGCGACGCTCGACGACATCGCCCCCACCGTGCCGCGGGGGTCGTGGAGCGGCGCGGGCTGGCAGGACGACTTCCGTTACGTCGCATCGGTTCTCGGACGTGAGGACGACGCCGAGCGGGTCGTCGCCGAGTACACCGGGCGGGCCGCGGACCTGCGCGAGCGCTTGGCCGGGGCGCTCCCCGAGGGCACGACGGTCGCCAGCCCGCAGGTGTCGTACGACGCGTCGTCGGTCTACGTCGACCCGTCCGACGCGTTCTCCTCCGCCGTGCTCACCGACCTCGGGCTCGCGCTGCACCCGCTCGTCGCAGGGGCGACGGGGGAGGGGGCCTCGCTGTCCTTCGAGCGACTCACCGAGCTCGACGCCGACGTGCTGTTCTGGCAGGTCCGCCAGGCCGACGACGGGTCGCCCGACCGCGCGGCGCTGGCCCAGGCGACCGGCTCGCCCCTGTGGCCGCGGCTGCCCGCGGTGCAGGCGGGCAGGGTGGTCGAGGTCGTCAACCGACCCTGGTACTTCCCGGGGCCGACCGCCGCGCAGGTCGTCCTCGACGACGTCGAGCGGGGACTGCTCGGCGCCGGCTCGTGAGGCCGCCGGAGCCGCTGGGCCGGACGATCGCCGACGCACCGGCCCTGTCGTGGCTGCGGGTCGTCCGCGACGCGCCGGCCGGGCTGCCTCCCGGCCTGCCCGCTGACGAGCCGGCGTGGGAGCCGGCCGCCGAGCTGACCGGGGAGCGGCTCGACGCCCTGGTCGCGGCGGCTCGCGAGCACCTGGCGCAGGAGTACGCGGCCGGGGACGTCACGCTCGTCCCCGAGCGGGTCGCCGCGGCGCACCTGCTGTGCTGGTACCTCGGCGCCGTGGCCGTCGCGGGCGCCCTGCCGTTCGTGCACGGCCGGCGGGTCCCGCGGCTGCGGCCCGAGGACCTCGCCGTGCAGTGGGACCCGCAGGGGTGGCCGGTCGCCGTCGCCGTGCTCTCGCCGACCTAGGCGTGCCTGCCGGACGACGCCGACGCCGGGCACCCGGCCGCCGTCGTCGTCGACGGTCTCGAGGCGTTGCGGGCCCGGCTGCGCGAGGAGGTCGCCGGGCACGCCGCCGCCTTCGTCGCCGCCTGGGGGCGCCGGGGCGGCCGCGGGCGGCGGACGCTGTGGGGCTTCGTCGGCGACGCGCTCGTCGACGCCCTGGTCGAGGTGGCGGGCGAGGGAGCGGGCGAGGAGGCGGGCGACGTCGGTGGCCGCGGCGCCGAGGAGGCGGCCGCCGTGCTGCCGCCCGGAGGTGCCGCCCGCGTCGCCCCGCTCGTCGGCGAGGCGGTGTTCGAGCGCCGGGCGGCGGCCGACGGCGGGTGCGAGGTCGTCCGGCGGCGCACCGCCTGCTGCCTCGCGTACGCCCTGCCCGCCGGCACGGAGTGCACCTCCTGCCCCCGGCGCGCCCCCGAGCCGCAGCGGCAGGACCGGCACCCGGTGCGGGGCTGACCTACGGCGCGCCCTCGCCCTGCCGGCTCGCGAGCCACGCGCGGACGTCGTCCTCGAGGACGAGGACGCGCCCGGCGCCGTCGTGGGCACCGATCGACGCGGCCGCGACGTCGAGGGCCAGGAGCGTCGTCCGGGGGTTCCCGGGGTCGACCGGCAGCGGGTCGCCCGCGGCCGCCATCGGCGTCACCGGTCGCCACCACCCCGTCACGCGGACGGACAGGTGCCGCGTCACGACCTCGAGGTCGCCGGCGACGTCGTCGTGCCAGCCCTCGCCGTGCCCGAGCGGGTCGGCCGGCAGGTGGTGCGCCACCGCCGTGACGAGGCCACGGTGCACGGTCACGCCGCTCAGGGCGACGCGCGAGAGCCCGACGACGGCGGTCGCCTCCGCCGCACCGGCGAGCGCGGCGTGGGCCTGCCGCAGCAGCCTGCGGCGGGCCCCGCGGTCGTCGTCGTCCCGGGTGTGCGCCGTCCGGTCCGGACGTCGTCCTTGCATGGCGGACCGCCTCTCGTGTTAGGTAAGCCTTACCTAACTAACACCGGAGGACCCGTGCTGCACAAGCCCGTCACCAAGCTCAGCCGATCTCTCGGCATCCCGCTGACCGACAAGGCCGCGCGCATCATGGAGGTGCGCTCCTACCGGCCGGGCGTCCACGGGCGGGCCCGGCACACCCCGAGCGAGTACGGCGTCCGGCTGCGGGAGAAGCAGCGGCTCAAGGCGCAGTACCACGTCTCCGAGCGGCAGCTGCGGCGCGCGTTCGCCGAGGCCGCCCGGCGCAGCGGCCCGACGGGCGACAACCTCGTCGCCGACCTCGAGCGCCGGCTCGACGCGACCGTGCTGCGGGCGGGTCTGGCCCGGACGGTCTACCAGGCCCGGCAGATGGTCTCCCACGGCCACGTCGAGGTGGACGGCAGGCGCCTCGACGTCCCGTCGGCGCGCGTCGCGGTCGGGCAGCAGGTGCGCATCCGCGCGGCGAGCCGGCACCTGCCCGTGCTCGAGGAGGTGCGGTCCGGCGCGTCCTCCGCGGTGCCCGCGTACCTGTCCGTCGACCCCGTCGCGCTCACGGTGGAGCACCTGCGTCCGGCGCAGCGCGCCGAGGTGCCGGTCGTCTGCGACGTCCAGCTCGTCGTCGAGTTCTACGCCGCCCGCTGAGCCGGTGACCTGCGGCATAGTGGACCGCCGCGCTTGACAAGGGGTGGTGGTGCCGGTGGGATTCGGCCGTGGTCGTGACCGCCCGGCGTGACGTCGTCCCCCTGCGTGAGGCCACCAAGGCGTGGTTCGCGATCTCCCTGCAGACCTTCGGCGGGCCCGCCGGCCAGATCGCGGTCATGCAGCGCGAGCTCGTCGAGGAGCGCCGCTGGATCGGCCAGCAGCGCTTCCTCTTCGCGCTGTCGTACTGCACGCTCCTGCCCGGACCGGAGGCCCAGCAGCTCGCGACGTACGTCGGCTGGCTGCTCAACGGCGTCCGGGGCGCGCTCGTCGCCGGGACGCTGTTCATCCTCCCCGGCGTCGTCGCCCTGCTCGCCCTGTCCGCCGTCTACGTCGCCTACGGGGACACCACCGTCGTCGAGTCCCTCTTCCTCGGCCTCGCGCCGGCGGTCATCGCGATCGTCGTCCAGGCGGTCACGCGCGTCGCGAAGAAGGGCCTGACGCACCCCGCCCTGCTCGCGATCGCCGTCGTCGCCTTCGTCGCCCTGGCGGTCTTCGGCGTGCCGTTCCCCGCGGTCGTCGCCGCGGCCGCCGTCGTCGGGTGGCTGCTCGGGCGCGCGATCCCCGACCTCACGGCCCCCAGGGCCGCCGCGCCCGACGACGGCCCGCCCCCGCTCGTCAGCGACGACGCCCTGCACGCGGAGCGGCCGTCGACCCGCCGCGCCGCCGTCACCCTCGCCGTCGGCCTCGTCCTGTGGGCGGCACCGGTCGTGCTCGCGGCGGTGCTCGCCGGCCGATCGTCCGTCTTCGTCGACCAGGGCCTGTTCTTCTCCGGCGCGGCCGTCGTCACCTTCGGCGGCGCCTACGCCGTCCTCGCCTACGTCGCCCAGCAGGCGGTCACCGTCTACGGCTGGCTCGGGCCGGGGGAGATGGTCCGCGGCCTGGCGCTCGCCGAGACGACGCCGGGGCCGCTCCTCATGGTCGTCCAGTTCGTCGCGTTCCTCGGCGCGTTCCGGGCGGCGCCCGCGGGCGTCGACCCGTGGGCGGCCGCAGTCCTCGCCTCGCTGCTCGTCACGTGGGTGACGTTCGTGCCGTGCTTCCT
>JBQGCR010000960.1:0-2435 GCA_052038585.1 Kineosporiaceae bacterium | reverse complement strand
GGGGAACTCCCCGGGCCCCGCCCCGACGAGCCGGGCCGCCAGGCCGGAGTCCGCGAGCAGCAGCGCGATCGCCGTGGCGCCGACGAGGTGCGGCACGGGCACCACCGCGGCGGCGAGCGCCGGCACGAGCCGGCCGCCGGTGCGCGAGCGCAGCACGAGCACCGCCGCGCCGTACCCGACGGCCAGCGCGAGCACGGTGCTCACCGCGGCGAGCGACAGCGTGACCCGCAGCCCGTCCGCGAGCTCCCTGCCGTCCAGCGCGCGGTAGGTCGCCGGGGTCAGGGCGTCCAGGGCGGCCGGGACGAGCCCGGCGAGGACGACGCCGACCGTGACCACGGCCGCCGGCAGGGCGAGCCACACGTCCCGGCCCGGACGGCGCGGCGGCCGGTCACGGAGCACCGAGGACCTCCCGGCGCCAGCCCTGCTCGAGCGGGCCGACCCACGTCGCGGAGAGCTCGGGCAGCGCCTCGCCTGCCAGGACGTCGGGGCGCGGGACCACCTGCGAGGGTTCGAGCGCGGCGAACCGCGCCTGCAGGTCCGGCGGGAGCCGGTCCACGTCGAGGACGGTGAACTGCCCCCAGGTCGCGGGGTCGGCCTTGGCGAGCTGCTGCTCCGGGGACAGGGCGAGGTCGGCGACGACGAGGGCCCCCGCGGCGTTCGCGGCGTTCGCGGGGATCGCCAGGAAGCTGGCGTTGCCGAGTGTCCCGCCCGCCAGGGGCAGCACCCTCGTCGTCGCGGGGAAGGTACCGCCGCGCACCAGGGCGTCGAGGGTCGATGGACCGTAGGTCATCGTGAAGGCGACCTGCCTGCCGGCGTAAAGGTCGTTCAGGGCGTCGACGTCGCGCGGATAGGTCTCGCCGCGGCGCCACAAGCTCGGGGCGACGTCCGCCAGCGCCTGCCACAGCGGCCGGGTCGCCGTCGTCGCGGTCGCCCTGTCGTACGTCGGGGCGACCGCCGCCGGGCCGCCGGCGGTGGCGTAGAGGGCCTGCCGGACGAACGCCGACCCCGTGAAGTCCGGCGGAGCGGGATAGGTGAACCGTCCGGGGTTGGCCCGCGCCCAGTCGAACACCCCGGCCAGCGTCGTCGGGGGCTCGCTCACCTGCGCCGCGTCGTAGGCGAGGACGAAACGCGCCTTGTGCCACCCGACCTCGCAGCCGTCCACCGGCGTCCCGAAGTCGTGGAGCAGCAGCGGGTCCTGCGGGTCGACGTAGCGGGCGTTCGGCAGCGCCCCGGCCCAGCCGCACCGCCAGAGCCCGGCCTGCACACCGGTCCGGAAGTTCTCGCCGTTGACCCACACGAGGTCGACGGCCCCGTCCGACGTCCCGGCGCGCTGCTCGGCGAGAATCCGGATCAGCGCGTCGGCCGTGTCGGCAACCGGCACCCGTCGCAGCGTGACCCCGAGCTCGGCGGCCGCCGGCGCGAGGACGTCGTCGACGTACGCGTTGCCCTGCTGGTCCCCACCCCACATCCACAGCGACACCTCCTGCCCGCGCGCGGCCGCCTGCACCGCAGGCCAGTCCGCCACGTCGACGGCTCCACCGCCGACCGTCGAGCCACCGCCGATCGTCCCGCCTTCGGCGGAACAGGCGACCAGGGCGACCACCGCGACTGCGGCGGCCGCAAGGGCCTGGATGCGGCGGCCGCCGGGCGGAGGCCGGTGGGTGCGGTGTCGAGTCATCGTGCGCGGGCCTCCTGGCAGTCAGTGCGGTCGGTGCGGTCAGGGTGTCCGGGTCGGGAACGGAACACCGCCGGGGTCGGCAAGACTTCCGTCACCATGACCGCTCCACACCGCGACGCACCCCGGCCGGGTTCCCGGCCCCGCCGGAGCGACCTCGTCCGGCTCGCGGTGCTCGTCCTGCTCCTGCTCGCCGGAGTGGTCCTCACGCTCTCCGGGTCGCTGCCGTCGGCGACGACCGTGCGCGGCTGGGTGAGCGACGCCGGCCCGTGGGCGCCCACGGGTTTCGTCCTGGGCTATGCGGCCCTGAGCCTGCTGCTCGTGCCGAAGAACGTGGTCTCGGCGGCCGCGGGCGTCGCGTTCGGCCTGGGCACCGGTTCGGTGCTCGTGTGGGTCGGCGCCATGCTCGGGGCGGCAGCTGCCTACCGGATCGGCCGGGCCCTGGGACGCGACGGTGTCGAGCGGCTGGCCGGTCGTGGCCTCACCCGGCTGGACGCGCTCGTCGAGCGCCGCGGCACGGTCGCCGTCCTCGTCGCCCGGCTGGTCCCGGTCGTCCCGTTCACGCTCGTCAACTACGGCAGCGGCCTGACGACGGTCCGCTTCCTGCCCTACCTCACGGCGACCGGGGTGGGGATCGTGCCCGGCACCCTGGCGTACGTCGCCGTCGGGGCGTACGGCGCGCAGCCCGGCCGATGGCCGTTCCTGCTCGCCGTCGCGACCCTCGCGGTGCTCACCCTCGCCGGCCTGCTCGGCGCCCGAC
>JBQGCR010000959.1:0-2208 GCA_052038585.1 Kineosporiaceae bacterium | reverse complement strand
ACGAGATCAGCCTCGTCGCGCGGCACTCCGCGAGCCGGCGCCCGTCGAGCACCGGCTCGCTCGGCACGTTCCTCGACCACAGCGCCTGACCCGACCGCACGCCACGACGGCCCGGCCCCCCGCACGGGGGCCGGGCCGTCCGGCGTCCGGGAGCGATCAGGCCGGGGCGGCCACCCGCCCCGCGAGCAGGGCCGACACGGCGGGGCCGGGCTCGGGGCACGCCGCGAGCTCGGCGACGAGCGGGCCGAGGTGCTGCGGCCGGGCGCACGAGGCGATGAGCTCGGCGAGGTGACCGGCCGGGCGGTGCACGCCCCACAGCCGCGCGAGGAGCGGGCCGTTGCCGAAGACGCTGCCCTCGACGGCCATGGCCTGGACGAGGGAGGCGACCGCCTCGTCGTGCTGGTGGAGGCGGACGGCGAGGTTGGTCCGCAGCTCGAGGACGTGGGCCAGCGGCAGCGTCCGGTCGATCGGGTCGACGAGCCGCTCGATGCCGCGCAGCAGCTGCAGCGCCTCGCCACGCCGGTCGAGCGCCACGAGCGCCCGGGCGCGCAGCCAGTCGCAGAACTGGCCGTCGACCCCGCCGGCGCGCATCTGCTCGGCGAGGACGAGCGCCGGCTCCCCCATCGACGCCTCGACGAGCAGGTCCCCGAGGGCGGCCGTCGCGGCCCACGCGTACTGGGTCCCGGGGACGACGGCCCTGAGCAGCTCGAAGGCGTCGACGGCCATCTGCTTGTCGAAGCCGACGAGGCTGCGCCCGAGGTTGAGCAGGGCCGCCGCGGCGTCCTCGGTCCCGAGCCGCTCGGGGTGGGCGGCGAGGTCGGCGACCGCGGCCCGGGCGATCTCGGCGTTGCGGGCGAGCTTGGCCGACACGAGCGCGGGGTCGGTGTACCCGGTGTGCACGAGGGACAGCACGTGGGTCGGGCAGAGCCCGCGGACCGGCTCGCGCCCGTCGCGCCGGGTCGGCATCTCGTGCAGCGCGTGCGCCCACCGGGTGGTGCGGCGGCGCATGAGCCGCGGCGCCGGGTGCTCGTGACCGCCGGCGACGCCCTCGGCGGTCCGGTTGTCGATCCGCACGATGAGGACGTCGCAGTCGTAGGCGTTCGTCAGCAGCGTGCGCAGCACGCCCCGCCGAGGGGCGACGACCCGCTCGTCGGCGTCGATGCTCAGCACCCACGTCGTCCGGCTCATCGCGAGCGCCTCGTTGCGGGCCCGGCTGAAGTCGCCGTCCCAGTGCCCGAGCTGCACGCGCGCGCCGTAGGACCGGGCGATCTCGACGGTGCGGTCCGTGGAGCCGGTGTCGTAGACGACGATCTCGTCGACGACGCCCTTGAGGGACTCCAGGCAGTCGGGCAGGTTCTCCTCCTCGTCCTTGACGATGAGGGCGGCCCCGAGGGTCAGCTTCGCCATGCTGTGCGTATCGGCACCCGTTCGGCCCACATGAAGCGCCACGTGCGGCCCCGCGGGCCACCGCCGGTGACGCCGGGTCGCGGCGGGCGGCCGGGCCCGCAGACTGGTGCCCCGTGACCCTCGTCCCGGGCCGTCCCCCCGCCTGGCTGCTCGCCTCGCTCGCCGGGGCCGTCGTCGTCGCCGCCGGCCTGCTCCCGCCGGCCGCCGCGGGCGACGTGCTCCGCCGCACCGCGTCCGTGCTCGTCTTCCTCGTCGCCGTCACGGTCCTCGCCGAGCTGTGCGAGGCCGCGGGGGTGTTCTCCGTCGCCGCGGGCCTCGCCGCCCGCGCCGCCCGGGGCCGCACGCCGGTCCTCTTCGCGCTCGTCGTCGTCCTCGCCGTCGTGACGACGGTCGTCCTCTCCCTCGACACGACGGCGGTGCTGCTCACCCCCGTCGTCCTCGCGCTGTGCGCGCGGCTCGGCCTGCCGCTCCTGCCGTTCGCGCTCGCGACGGTGTGGCTCGCGAGCACCGCGAGCCTGCTGCTGCCGGTCTCGAACCTCACCAACCTGCTCGCGGCGCAACGCCTGGACCTCGCGGGCCCGGCCTTCGCCGCCCGGGTGTGGCCGGCGGCGCTCACCGCCGTCCTGCTCACGGTCGCCGTCCTCGTCGTCCGGCACGGGCGGTCCCTGCGCGGACGGCACGCGGTGCCCGAGCCGGTCCGCCCGCCGGACCGGGCCCTCGCCGTCGCGTGCACCGCCGCGGTCGCCGGTTTCGCCGCGGCCGTGCTCGCCGAGGTCGACGTCACGATCGCCGCGGTGGCCG
>JBQGCR010000958.1:0-5498 GCA_052038585.1 Kineosporiaceae bacterium | reverse complement strand
GTCGACGGTCGCGAAGGACGTACCGGCGTAGGCGGCCTCGTAGCCGAGCGCGCGGTCCAGCTCGGTGGCGTGCCCGACGCTCTCGTGGATCGTCAGCCACAGGTTGCTCGGCGCGATGACGAGGTCGTACGTGCCGGGCTCGACGCTGCGCGCGGCGAGCCGGCCGGCGAGGTGCTCGGGCAGCTCGGCGAGCTCGCGCTCGAAGTCCCAGCCGTCGCCGAGCAGGTACTCCCACCCGCGGGCGCTCGGCGGCGCGAGCGTGCGCATCGTCTCCGAGCCCGAGCCGTCCTCGGGGACCGCGACCACCGTGAGCTTGGGCTCGACGAGCACGCGCTGCTGCAGCGTCGTCGTCCCGGCGAGGTCGGCGTAGAACTTCTGCTCCTTGAGCACCGACAGGCCGGCGTCGACGTGCCGCACGGGGGCGCTCGCGAGCAGCCGGCGCGACCAGTCGGCGAGCAGGGCGGCCCGGTCGGCGGCGGCGACCTCGAACGGGTCCTGGGCGTAGGGGCCGACCCACTCGGCGCCGGCGTGCACCGGCTCGTCGGCGAGCTCGACGCGCTCGGTCGCGAGCGGCGCGCTGACGCGGGCCATCTCGACGGCCCGGCGGGCGGCGAGCGCGGCGCCGTCGGCGCTGACGTCGGCGACGGCCGCGAAGCCCCAGACGCCGTCGACGAGGACGCGGACGGCGACCCCGACGTCCTCGGCGTCGCTGGAGCCCGACAGCTGGGCGTCGCGCAGGGACAGGCCGGTCGTGCGCATCCGCTGGACGCGGACGTCGGCGTGGCCGGCGCCCGCGGCGCGCGCGGTGGCGAGGCCGGCGTCGGCGCAGGCGTCGAGGGGGAGGGCGCGGAAGTCGGCGTCCACCCGGCGGGGACCGTCGGTCATCGGGGGGAGACCTCCAGGACGAGCTTGCCGACGGAGCGCCGACCGCGCAGGTCCTCGTGGGCCCGGGCGACGTCGTCGAGGGGGTAGGTGCCGCCGACCACGGGCCGGAGCACGCCGGACTCGGTGAGCGAGACGAGCTCGGACATGGCGTGCTCGAACCCACCGGGGCGGCGCAGCGCGTGGACGAGCCAGAAGCCCATGACGGCCCGGCTGCTCGCCATGAGGGCGCCGGCGTTCACCGGGCTCGGCGGCGTGCGCGAGGCCATGCCGAACGTGACGAGCCGCCCCAGCGGCGCGAGAGCCTTGAGCGAGCCGTCGAAGACGTGCCCGCCGGTCATCTCGAGGACGACGTCGAGCGGGCGGCCGCCGTTGGCCTCGGTGAGGGCCGCCGCGACCGCGTCGGCGTCGTCGAGGGTGCTGACGTCGACCGCGGCGTCGGCCCCGAGCGAGAGCGCGAGGTCCCGCTTGTCCTGCGTCGAGGCGGTCGCGACGACCCGGCCCGCACCCCAGTGCTTGGCGAGCTGGACGGCGAGCGTGCCGACCCCGCCGGCGGCGGCGTGGACGGCGACCTTCTCGCGGCGGGTGAGGTTGGCGCACGTGCGCAGCAGGTGCCACGCCGTCGTCCCCTGCAGGACGAGCGCGAGCGCCTTGCCGGCGTCGAGGTCGTCGATCGGGTGGACGACGCTCTCGTGGGCGACCGCCTGCTCGGCGTACCCGCCGCCGCCCATGAGCAGGGCGACGACCCGCCGGCCGTCGTACCGTCCGCCGCGCGCGACGCCCACGACCTCGGCGCCCGGCACGAGGGGCAGCGTCTGCGGCGCGAGGTAGGAGTCCTCGGTCTGGTGGGTGTCGGCGTAGTTGAGACCGGCGGCCTCGACGTCGACGAGCACCTGCCCCTCGCCGGGTTCCGGCGCCGGGAGGTCCGTGACCTCGAGCACCTCGGGACCGCCGAACCGTGTGATCTGTACCGCTCGCACCCCGGCACGCTATACCGACACCCGCCGTGTTTCGCGGGCACCCGTCGCGCCGGTCGCGCATCGGCCCGCGGACTCGCTAGCGTCGCGACCGACGCGCCCGCAGCCCCGGACGCGCCCGGGCCCCGGCCCGTCCCACGACGGAAGGCGACGACGACACATGGCGCGCAGCGTGCTCGTGACCGGAGGCAACCGCGGGATCGGCCTGGCGATCGCGCGGGCGTTCGCGGCGGACGGGGACTCCGTCGCCGTGACGTACCGGTCGGGGGAGCCGCCGGAGGGCCTGTTCGGGGTGCGCTGCGAGATCACCGACACCGCCTCGGTGGACGCGGCGTTCGCCGAGGTCGAGGCGCACCAGGGGCCGGTCGAGGTGCTCGTCGCCAACGCCGGCGTGACCCGCGACGGGCTGCTCATGCGGATGACCGACGAGGACTTCGAGACCGTCGTCGACACCAACCTCACCGGTGCGTTCCGCTGCGTCCGCCGCGCGAGCAAGGGCATGATCAAGCTGCGCCGCGGCCGCGTCGTCCTCGTCGGCAGCGTCGTCGGCCTCTACGGCGGACCGGGCCAGGTCAACTACTCGGCGTCCAAGGCCGGCCTCGTCGGCATCGCCCGGTCGGTGACCCGCGAGCTCGGCGGTCGGGGCATCACGGCGAACGTCGTCGCCCCCGGCTTCATCGAGACCGACATGACCGCCGAGCTCGCCGAGGAGACGCGGGCCACGTACGTCAAGGCGATCCCCGCCGGCCGGTTCGCCCAGGCCGACGAGGTCGCGGGCGTCGTCCGCTGGCTCGCCTCCGACGCCGCGGCCTACGTCAGCGGCGCCGTCGTCCCCGTCGACGGCGGGCTCGGGATGGGGCACTGACGGGTCGCCGACCCGCGCCCGACGCCCGACCTGGCAGGATTCGCACCACCCGCCGCTCAACCGCACCGCAGTGAGAAGGAGAACGTCCATGGGTCTGCTCGAGGGCAAGCGACTGCTCGTCACGGGGGTCCTCATGGACTCCTCGATCGCGTTCCACGTCGCCCGGCTCGCGCAGACCGAGGGTGCCCAGGTGGTCCTCACGTCCTTCGGGCGGCAGATGAGGATCACCCAGGCGATCTCGCGGCGGCTCCCGCAGCCGGCGCCCGTCGTCGAGCTCGACGTCACCTCCACCGAGGACCTCGACGCCCTCGCCGACCGGGTGCGCGAGCACGTCGACGGGCTCGACGGCGTGCTGCACTCGATCGGCTTCGCGCCGCAGGGCGCGTTCGACTTCCTCTCCGCGAGCTGGGAGGACGTCGCGACCGCGGTCCACGTCTCGGCGTACTCGCTCAAGTCGCTGACGATGGCGGCCCGCCCGCTCATGTCCTCCGGCTCGTCCGTCGTCGGCCTGACGTTCGACGCGACGAAGGCGTGGCCGGTGTACGACTGGATGGGCGTGGCGAAGGCGGCGTTCGAGTCGACCGGCCGTTACCTCGCCCGGGACCTCGGCGGCGACGGCATCCGGGTCAACCTCGTCGCCGCCGGCCCGGTCCGGACGACCGCGGCCAAGTCGATCCCCGGCTTCGCCGTCTTCGAGGAGTCGTGGGACGCCAAGGCCCCGCTCGGCTGGGACGTCGCCGACGCCGAGCCCACCGCCCGGGCCTGCTGCGCCCTGCTGTCGGACTGGTTCCCGGCGACGACGGGCGAGATCGTCCACGTCGACGGCGGGTTCCACGCGATCGGCTGACGGCCCCCGTGCCCGGCGTCCCCGAGGTCGCCCACCGCCTCGTGCTCCTGCGGCACGCCAAGTCGGCCTGGCCGCACGGCGTCCCGGACCGCGAGCGCCCGCTCGCGGGCAAGGGCCGGCGCAACGCCGGGGCGGCCGGGCAGTGGTTCGTCTCCGAGGGTCCGCGGCCGGACCTCGTGCTCGTCAGCGACGCCGAGCGGGCGCAGCAGACGTGGGAGGTCGTGCGGCACTCCTTCACCACGCCGCCCACGGCCCGGACGGAACCGGACCTGTACGCCGCCTCGGTCGCCGACGTCGTCGCCGTCGTCCGGGCCCTGCCCGAGACGGTCGGCACCGCCGTCCTGGTCGGCCACGAGCCGGCGATGAGCGGGGTGACGCTGGCCCTGGCCGGCCCGGACTCCGAGCCGACCGCCGTCGAGGCCGTCGACCGCAAGTTCCCGACGAGCGCCGTCGCCGTCCTCGCGCTCTTCGGCCCCTGGGCGCAGGTCGGCGCCCGGCAGGCCCGCCTGGAGACCTTCACCGTCCCGCGGGCGGCCAAGAAGGCGTGAGCGTCCACCTCGTCGGCGGTGGTCCGGACACGTGCACGTCGGCCGACGTCGTCGCCGCGTTCGTCGCCGAGGCGCTCGACCGGTCCCCGCAGCCGCGGGTCGGCGTCGTCCTGCACGACGTCGACGGCAGCGCAGGCCACTTCCTGCCGCAGTACGCCGAGCTCCTCGGTCGTTCCGTCGAGGTGCTGCCCGTCCCCTTCGACGGAGCACGGCCGCCCGAGCTGCCGAGCGTCGACGCCCTCGTCGTCGCCGGCGGTCGGACGCCGGCCTACCGCGACGCGCTCGCACCGTCAGCCCGGTTGCTGGTCCACCTCGTCGCAGCGGGGATGCCCTACCTCGGCTTCTCGGCCGGGGCGATGGTCGCCCCGGCGACCGCCGTCCTCGGCGGGTGGCTCGACGACGGGGCGGCGGTCTGCCCCTCCGAGTGGTCCGAGGGCCTGGACACCGTCGCCACGACGAGCGGTCTGGGCCTGGTCGAGACGTTCTCCGTCGACGTCCACACCGGCGCGGCCGGGCTGCTCGGCCGGTCGGTGTCGCTCGTCCTGCGGGGCGAGACCGCCTGTGTCGCAGCGATCGACGAGGACACCTGCCTCGTGGTGCCCACCATCGACGCGAGGCCGGCGGACTGCCGTGTCGTCGGTCGCGGCACGGTGACGTGGACGTCACGCGCGAGCGACGGCGTGACCGTCCGTCGGCACAGGGCGAGCTGAGGCGCCCGCAGAAGAGCGTCGTCCGCGCGGAGCGGCTCAGGCGAGCGTGGCGACCGTCGGGACGTCCGGCACGTCGTCGGGGTCGAGCCCCTCGGCCTCGTCGGCCTCCTCGACCTCGGCGCGGGGGATGCCGAGCAGGTAGAGGACGGTGTCGAGGTACGGCACGGTGACGGACGTGTCGGCCTGCGCCCGCACGAGGGGCTTGGCGTTGAAGGCGATCCCGAGCCCGGCGGCGGCGAGCATGTCGAGGTCGTTCGCGCCGTCGCCGATCGCGACGGTCCGGGTGAGCGGCAGGCCCTCGGCGGCGGCGAAACGGCGCAGGGCCGTGGCCTTCCCGGCGCGGTCGACCACCTCGCCGAGGACGCGGCCGGTGAGGACGCCGTCGACGACCTCGAGCCGGTTGGCGTGCGCGTGGTGGATGCCGAGCTCGGCGGCGAGCGGGCCGACGACCTCGATGAAGCCGCCGGAGACGACGGCCAGGGTGAAGCCGAGGCGGCGCAGGGTGCGGCAGAGCGTCCGGGCTCCCGGGGTGAGGGTCACGGCGGCCCGGACGTCGTCGACGACGCTCTCCGGCAGGCCCGCGAGGCACGCGACCCGCTCGTGCAGGCTCGCGGCGAAGTCGAGCTCGCCGCGCATCGCGCGCTCGGTGACGGCGGCGACCTCGGCCTC
>JBQGCR010000957.1:0-2028 GCA_052038585.1 Kineosporiaceae bacterium | reverse complement strand
CCCGGTGGCCCGGGCGACGGCGGCGACGACGGCGTCCGAGCGCAGGATCGCCGCGTCGGTGTCCACCGACACGCGCCGGCCGAAGCTGCCGCCGGTCGTGAGGTCGACGACCGGCGACGTCTCGCTCAGGGTGACGACGGTCGTCGCCCGGGACACCGGCGCGGTGAGCAGGACGCCGGCGGCGGCGAGCACGAGCCCGGCGAGGGCGCCGAGCAGGGCCGCGCGGGCCGCGCGGCGGGGCCGGCGCAGCACCGGGTCGTCGCCGGTGAGCGCGAACCGGGCGGTCGGTGCCACGTCAGCGCCGCCAGCTCGGGGCCCGGCCGAGGAAGGCCTCGAGGTCGGCGTCCGGTCCGGCGTAGGCGTCGGCGAGGAACGCGCGGGCGGCGTCGGTGATCCCGCGGCCCGGCCGGGCGTTGAAGCGCTCGAAGGCGGCCGGCGCGAACGGGCGCAGCCCGAGGAACTGCACGAGCCGGGCGTACTCGCGCGCAGGGTCGGCGAAGAAGTCCCCGCTGTCGACGACGTGGACCCGGTCCCGGCCGACGGCGGCGGAGAACCGGCGCAGCTGCTCGGCGTAGAGCCCGCGGCGGCGGTAGCCGTGGTGGCGGTGGGCGGCGCTGCGGTGCAGGGGGTCCGCGGCCATGCGGGCGAGCTCGGGGCCCACCCGCTCGTCCTCCAGGCGCAGCGCCCGCTCGAACGGCTCGGTCTCGAAGCCGCGGGCGGTCTCGTGCTTCCACGCCGAGAAGGCGCGCTCGACGGGGTCGCGGACCATCATGACCACCTTGACCTGCGGCAGGTCGGTGGCCACGCGCGCCGCCGCGTGCGGGTGGTAGCTGTAGTAGCCGCTCGCGTCGAAGGTCACGGCCGGCTCCCCCGCACCCCGGGTGCGCAGCGCCGCGACGGCGCGTACCGGGAAGTGCCCGAGGTACCAGTCCCAGCCGCGGGCGTACTCGAGGTCGAAGTAGTTGACCCCCTTGTGGTGCACGGCCGGCAGCACGGCGGGGTGCGCCATGAGGGCCCGGTAGAGCGACGTCGTGCCGCACCGCTGGCCGCCGACGAGGAGGAACGACGGCGCGAGCCGCAGCCGGGCCGTCCGCTCGCCGGCGGCGACGCCGAGCGCCCGGCCGAGCACCTTGACCCGGTGCGGGGCGCGGCGGCGCAGGGTCGCGAGGTCAGTCATGGGCGGGCTCCCTGGGCAGGGTGACCAGCCGGGTCACCATCGGGTGGACGACGTCGAGCCGCTCGCGCACCTGCCGCGTCGGCGCGCCGGCGCCGGTGTACCGGACGGCGAGCTCGAGCAGGTGGAGCAGCACCGTGGGGACCACGGGCGGGCGTGCGGGGTACCAGCGGCGCAGGTGCGTGCCGGCCGCGGCCAGGACGAGGTCGCTCGCCTCCCGCGGGTCGAGCCGGTCCCGGAAGGCCTGCTGGAGCGTGAAGTGGACGAGGTCCAGGCCGACCGGCACCCCGGTCGCCGAGCGCTCCCAGTCCCACACCTGCACCCGGCCGCCGGCGTCGTCCGCGTCGTCGGCGTCGTCCGCGGCGCAGTTCCACGGCGCCCAGTCCCCGTGCCAGCGCCCGGCGAGCACGCGGTGCCGGCCGACGGCGGCACGCACCTCGGCGACGAGGCCGCGCACCCGCGCACCGGCCGGCCCGTCGAGCCGGCCGGCGCGCTCGGCGAGGTCCTGCACCCAGGCGAGCTCCCACGCGGGCACCGGGTCGTCGGCCGGTGCGCTGCAGGCGATCTCGGCCATCGCGTCCACCGGGGGCGTCCACGACGGGCGCTGCCGCTGGGCGGCCGGCAGCGCCGTCATGAGGAGCACCTCCTGGCCGTGCCACGCGCCGGAGAAGAGCACCCGCGGCACCTGCACCCGGCGCAGCGGCACCCGTGCGAGGTCGGCGAGGACGCGCGCCTCGGTGCGCACGAGCGCGCCGGCGGCGGCGTCGTGGCCGACCTTGCCGAAGGCGACGGTCCGGCCGCGGGCGTCGAACACCTGGAGCACGGGCTTGGCGTTCGCCCGCGGCGGGCCGAGC
>JBQGCR010000956.1:0-1510 GCA_052038585.1 Kineosporiaceae bacterium | reverse complement strand
CGCCGTCGTCGCCCTGCCCGCGGACGTGCTCGCCGGCGAGTGCCCGCCCGGTGCCCCGGCCGTCGCCGTCGGGTCGGTGGCGTCGGTGGAGCCGACCCCCGAGGCGGCCCGGCGGATCGCGGACCTCCTGCGTTCCGCCCGGCGACCCGTCGTCGTCCTCGGGTCCGGTGCGCAGGGGGCGTGGGACGACGTCGTCGCTCTCGTCGAACGGTTCGGGCTCGGCGTCTTCACCGCGTTCCGGCGCCAGGACGCCTTCCCCAACACCCACCCCGCCTACCTCGGCCACCTCACCCTCGGCACGGCGGCGGAGCTGCTCGGCCCGCTCGCCGCCGCGGACGTCGTCCTCGCCCTCGGCACCCGGCTCGGCGACACGACGACCCAGGGCTGGACCCTGCCGGCGGCCGGTGCCCGGGTGGTCCACGTCGACCTCGACCCGCGGGCGATGCGCGCGCCGGTGCGCGTCGAGTGGTCGGTCACGGCCGACGTCCTCGGTTTCTGCCGCGCCCTGCTGCGCGTCGACGGCCCTGCCCCGCAGCGGGACTGGAGCGAGGGGCATGCGACGTACCTGCGCCTGTCGACCCCGCCTCCGGGCGGGGGAGGGGGCGACGGGGTGCACCCGGCCGACGTCGTCGCGGCGATGGGGCGCCACCTGCCGGCGGGCGCCGTCGTGACGAACGACGCCGGGAACTTCGCGGTCTTCGGGCACCGCTACCGGCGCTTCACCGCGCCCCGCACCCAGCTGGGCCCGGTCAGCGGCGCGATGGGGTACGGCGTCCCCGCGGCGGTCGGCGCGAGCCTCGCCGCACCCGGCCGGCCCGTCGTCGCGCTCGCCGGGGACGGCGGCTTCCTCATGACCGGGGTCGAGCTCGAGACCGCGGTGCGGGTCGGGGCGCCGGTGCTCGCCGTCGTCCTCGCCAACCGCTCGTACGGGACCATCGCCATGCACCAGGCCCGGCGCTTCGGCCGCACCGCGGGCACCGACATCGGGCCCGTTGACCTCGCCGGGTTCGCGCGCGCGCTCGGCGCGGACGCCGTCGACGTCCGCGACGCGGGCGACCTCGACGACGCCTTCGCCGCGGCGGCGGCCTTCGACGTCCCGCGCGTCGTCGTCGTCCGGACCGACCCCGACGTCCTCGTGCCGGGGACGACGCTCTCCGGGCTCATGGACCGCTGACGGGGATCGATCCCCGGTCGCCGGCCTTGCCCCGAGGGCCGTCGTGGTCGATCGTGATGCCCGGCCGTCCGCACGGCGGCGGCACGGACGAACGGGGACACCGATGCGACAGGCTCGACGGCTTCTCGCCGCGCTGGCGACGGCGGCACTCGCGGGCGGGACGGCACCGTGATCACGCAGGACTGCGGACGCTCCTTCGACGAGCTCGTGCTGTCCGGCTCGGCCGTGACCGGCACCACCGGGCGGCACCACGTGCGCCTCGTCAACTCCACCGACGTCGCCGTGACCGCGACCGTCTCGACGGGCAGCGTCAAGGACGTCTCCGTGGCGCTCGTG
>JBQGCR010000955.1:0-4626 GCA_052038585.1 Kineosporiaceae bacterium | reverse complement strand
GCTCGCCGTCGTCGCCGTCGGGGCCGTCGTCGCCGGCCTGCTCGGCCGACGCTCCGGCGGGCTCGCGCCGGTCGGGGTGCTGCTCGCGGTCGCCGTCGTCGCGACGTCCGCCCTGCCCGGCTGGGCCGGCCAGGTGCGGGCCACGGGCGACCGGGTCGTCACCCCCGCGACCGCGGACCGGGCCTCGGAGGGCTTCGGGCTCGGCGTCGGCCAGCTCACCGTCGACCTCACCGGCCCGGCGCTCGCCGCGGCGGGCCGCGGGGGCGACGCCCTGCAGGTGCCCGCCCAGGTCGGCGTCGGCGAGCTCGTCCTGCGGGTGCCGGACGACGTCACCGTGCAGGTCGACGCCCGCGTCGGCCTCGGCAGCATCGCCCGCTCGGACTTCACCGGCGAGGACGGCGGCCCGGGGCTGCGGCGGACGCTGCGCTACGGCGACGGGGAGCCGGCGATCGTCGTCGACGCCTCGGTCGGCGTCGGGCACGTCGAGGTCGAGCGGGTCGAGCCGTGACCCGCCCCGCGGAGGTCGCCCGCTCCGTCAACGCGCGCGCCGTCGCCCTCGGCCTGGTGCTCGCGCTCGTCGCGGTCGCCACGGTGCTCGAGGAGGTCGGTGCGCTCTCGGTGGACCCGGGCGGCGTCGTCGTCGCCGCCCTCATCGGGTCGGGGCTGGTGCTCCTGCTCGGCTCGCTGCGAGCCGTTCGTGGGCGGCCAGGACCCGGGTGCTCGTGACGTAGGAGCCGTGCTCGCGCTCCTCGCGCAGCCGCAGGGCGTGGAAGGTCGCGAGCACCGTCTCGAGGTCGGCCCGGCTCCAGCCGAGGAGCACCGCGTGGGCGGCGTCGAGCTCGGCGAGAGCGCGGACCCGCTGCGCCGCATCGGGTTCCGGCACGGCGGGCAGCCCGAGCTCGGCGGCGAGCGGGGCGAGGCCGGCGTCCCAGACGACGGCGCGGGCGAACCGCCCGAGGACCCAGTCCGCCAGCGTGACGGCCGGCTCCCACGGCGCAGGGGCGTCGTAGTCCTGCGGCGCGGGGACGGCGAGCTGCTCGAGCTTGAAGAAGTTGAGGTTGGCGCCGGCGTGCTTGCAGCGGGCGAGGAAGTCGACCGGCAGGCTCGCCAGGGCGGCGAGCAGCAGCGGCAGCCTGGGCGCCGACAGCAGCGGCAGGGAGTTGCCGACGCCGACCGCGGGCAGCGCCACCGGCAGGAGGGTGCGCGGCGCCGCCGTCGTCGTCACGTTGCGGTAGCCGGCGAGCCAGCCCCGCGCCCACAGCGCGCCCCAGCGCTGCTCCATGAGCGCCGCGGGCACCCAGTACCGCGGCTGCGGGCGGCTGCCGCCGCGGTGGTCGAGCAGGCCGGCGTGCTTGGCCTCCCAGAGCGGGACGAGCCCCGGCCCGGGCGCGGTGGCGAAGTGCCGGGCGTCGCGGGTCATGTGCAGCGGGGTGACGGCGCGCAGCCGCCACGGGTCGTCCTCGACCGCCCCGGAGGCGCTGCGCCGCACCAGGACCGGCCACCGGTCGTGCGCCGCCGCGAGCAGCGCGGCCTCGCGCGGTCCGGGGCTCACCGGCAGCGTCCGGGTGTTCGGGTTGACCCGGGCGAGGGTGCCCGGGGACAGCGACCACGAGCGCGGCGCCGGCAGCGCCGCCGGGTCCTCGACGCCGACGCCGACCTCGGTGGCCCCGACGCGGCCCGCGGACCCGACGAGGTCGAGCAGCGCCACGGCGACGCGGTCGCTCACGCCGTCGAACGCCCCGGCCCGCGGGTCGAGGAGCTGGAGGCGTTCCAGCGCACCGGCGTCGACGAGCGCGCCGACGAGCCGCCCCGCCGACCGGTCGGAGGCGACGCCGGCGGGGACGACGAGGCTCGCCCGGCCGTCCGGCGCGAGCAGCCGCCAGCACGTCTCGACGAACGGCAGGTAGGCGTTGATCTCGCCGGAGCCGGTGAGCGGGTGCCGGCCGGCCGTGCGCACCGCCCGGGCCGACTCCGCCCGCCCGGCCCGCAGCCCGGGCGGCGGGCTCGCCCAGTCCTTCCCGATGACCTTGAGCCGCTCCCACGGCGGGTTGGCGACGACGGCGCCGAAGCCGCCGCGCCAGCCGGTCACCTGGGCCGGTGGCGTCCCGTCGCGGGCGAGCACCGCGGGGAAGGTTGCGGCCCAGGCGAACCCGTCCGGCTCGTCGAGCAGGGCGTCGCCGACGACGACGCGCGCCGCGAGGTCGTCCGGGGCCACCGCGGCACCCGCCTCGACGGCGTCGACGGCGAGGACGGCCCGGCACAGCGCCACCGCCGCCGGGTCGAGGTCGACGCCGTGCAGGCTCCGGACCGCCTGCGCCGCAGGCACTCCCAGGCCGACGAGGCGGCGCAGCGCCGCCCTCAGGAGCGCACCGGAGCCGCAGGCCGGGTCGACGACGGCGCCGGCGCCCGTGACCGCCCGCGCGGCGAGCACGTCGGCGAGCGCCGGGGGCGTGGCGAACGCGCCGCGCCGCCGGCGCTCCCCGGCACCGGTCGGCCGCAGGACCACCCGCCCCGCCTCGCTGTGCGGGAGCAGGCGCAGCAGCCGGCCGTGCGCGTCGGCGAGCGCGCGGACGTCCTCGGCGCGGCCGCCGGCCCAGGCCGCCTCGACCGCGGCGACGACGGCGGCGTCGCGCCACGCGTGCCGGGCGTCGTCGTCCGGCGTCCCCGGCGGGCCGAGGGCCTGCGCCGCCGCGGCGACGAGCGGCGGCGCGTCCGGCGCGCTGCTGCCGCTCACCCGAACGCGGCCAGGGCCCCCGCCGCGAGCGACGTCAGCGGCGTCGTCGCGAGCCGGTCCGTCGGCACCCACGCCGCGGCGTCGGTGGACCCGCCCACCTCGACGACGCGGGGGGCGACGTCGGTCGGCACGGTGCCGGACCAGATGAGCCGGATGCCGTGGAAGTCCTCGAGCCGGCCGCCGGGCGCGTGGCCGGTGAAGCGACGCGAGTCGACCCCGAGGAGGCGGCCCGGGACGATCGGCAGCCCGCACTCCTCGTGGACCTCGCGGACGAGCGCGTCGACGGGCTGCTCGCCGGGGTCGATCCCGCCGCCGGGCAGCGTCCACAGCCCCTCCCCGCCGGACAGGCGGGTGAGCAGCACGCGGCCGTCGTCGACGACGCACGCGTAGGCCGCCGGCCGCTGCACGGGCGGCACGGCGACCGGCTCGGGCTCGTCGGCGGCGGCCTGGACCTCCGCCGGGGTCGCCGAACGGCGTTGCGCCAGAGGCGGATGCACGACGGGCTCGCCGTCTGGCCGGCCGAGCAGCCGGGCGGTGAGCGCGGTGGGCCGGGCCCCGGGCCGGGCCAGGCCGCGGGTCGCGACGCCGGTGCCGGGCCGGGCCCCGAAGGCGACGGTGACGGAGTGGACGACGACGTCGTCCCCGGTCACGGTGTCACTCACGGCGGCGACGACGTCGCCGACCTCGCCGGGCACGCCGGCGGCGAGCAGGGCCCGTGCCGCCGCCTCCCGCGGGTGCTCGCCGTGCGCGACGACGGCGACCGGCAGGCTCGCCGGGCCCCCGGCGTCGAGGAGCACCGGGGCACCGTCGGCGGCGGGGACGAGGGCGCACGCGAGGACGCGGCGCACGGTGCGGGGGGCCACGCGTCGAACCTAGCGCGTCGCGGGTCGCCGACGACGTGAAGAGGGCGGGGAGGGTCCCCTCCCCGCCCTCGGGCCCGGTCCACCTCGGGCCCGGCCGGGAACCTCGACGGGCTCACCGGACGACCACGAGAAACGTAAGCCGTGCCGGGGAGGCGTGTCCGGGACCAAGGTCGGGAAGGCTGACCTACGCTGGGCCGGGTGCCACCGTCTGCGCCCGACACCCCGCCGTCCGCCCCGCGCGACCTGCGCCGGCGCGTGCGCGGGGTCGGGCTGCGCGTCTTCCGCCGCCTGCCGCGGAGGGTGCGGCTGCGGATCGTCCACACGCTCGCGCCGTCCTTCACGGTCGGGGCGCTCGCCGTCGTCGAGCACGAGGGGCACCTGCTCGTCCTGGCCCAGCTGCACCGGCAGGGCTGGACCCTGCCGGGCGGGCTGCTCGACCGGGGCGAGGACCCGGCCACCGCGGTGGCCCGGGAGCTGCGGGAGGAGACGGGCCTCGGCGTCGACCCGGGCGAACCCGTCGCGACCGTCGTCGAGCCCGTGACCCGCCGGGTCGACGTCCTCTTCCACGTCCCGGTCGACCACCGGCCGAAGGTCCGCCCGCGCAGCGAGGCCGTCCGCGCCCGGTGGCTCGCGCCGGACGAGCTCGGCGAGGTCGACGAGCCGACCCGGACGGCGCTGCGCACGTGGCGGCGGGCGCTGGACCGGCCCGCCCCGGCCCCGGGCCGCCTCCTGCCGCCGGGATGACGGCGTGACGACCGGGGTCGTCCTCGCCGCCGGCGCCGGCACCCGGCTGCGCCCGCTGACGCTGCACCGGCCCAAGGCGCTGTGCCCCGTCGGCGGGAGGCTGCTCGTCGACCTCGCGGTCGACCGCCTCGCCCCGCACACGGGGTCCGGCCCGCGGCACGTCGCCGTGAACGCCCCCCACCTCGCCGACCCGGTGGTCGCCCCCTGCGCCGGCCGGGTGCCCCTGTCGGTCGCGGAGCCCGAGGCGCTCGGCCCCGCGGGCGCGCTCGGGGCGCTGCGGGACTG
>JBQGCR010000954.1:0-9202 GCA_052038585.1 Kineosporiaceae bacterium | reverse complement strand
CGTGCGCGCCGGCGGACGGCACGCTCACGACGCCGCCGGCGAAGGAGACGACGATGACGACGCCACGAGCCGGGCCAGCGCCGTCCGCAGCGCCCCCTCGGCGTCGACCCCGGCGGACCGTGCGGCGTCGACGGCCGCGAGCAGCGCGGCCGCGACGTCGTCGTCGCCCGCCGCGGCGGCGACGGCGGCCGGGTCCCCCCCGGCCTTGTCCCACCGGCCGAGCATCTTCTGCGCCCGGGCGAGCGCCGGCAGCGTCAGGGGGATGCCGTCGAAGACGCCCTCGCGCTGCTTCTCGGCCTGCTTGATGGCCTCCCAGTTCGCCTCGACCTGGGCCGGGGTGTCGGCGTCGTCGTCGCCGAAGACGTGCGGGTGGCGCCGGACGAGCTTGGCGACGATGCCGCCGGCGACGTCGTCGATGTCGAAGGGGGCGGTGGGGTGCTCGGCGGCGATCCGGGCGTGGAAGGCCACCTGGAGCAGCAGGTCGCCGAGCTCCTCCGCGAGGTGCGCCCGGTCGCCGCTCTCGACCGCCTCGACGACCTCGTGGGTCTCCTCGAGCACGTAGGGCAGCAGGCTCTCGTGGGTCTGCTCGGCGTCCCACGGGCAGCCGCCGGGCGAGCGGAGCCGGTCCATGACGGCGACGAGGTCGAGCAGCCGGGCACCGGGGACGTCGTGGCTGCCGGTGAGCACCTCGACCTCGGGCGGCTCGCTCGCGACGGCGTGCCGGGCGAGGTGCTCGGCGAGGGCGTCGGTCAGGCCGGGGTCGGCGTCCGGGGAGCCGAACCACACGACGGCACGGCCGGCGGCCGCGTCGGTGACGAGGCGTCCGGCGCGCTGGGCGACCGGGAGCGCCGCGACGTCCTCGACGGCGACGTCCGCGGCGGCGAAGGCGTCCCGCCACAGCGGGTCGACGTCGGCGGCGAGCACCGCGTCGGCCTCGCGGAGCACCGCCCACGCGGGCCAGGACAGCAGTCCGGGCGCGGTGCGGGGGCTGGTGAGCAGGAGGACGACGCGGCCGGACGTCACGGGGCGGCGGGCGCCGTCGGCTCGGCGGCGGGGTCCTCGGTCGGGTCCGGCGTCGCGAGCCAGTCCGGCGTCGCCGTCCCGACGATCGACATGAGCTCGTCGAGCGAGCCGGAGGTCTCGACCGTCGTCGCCCGGTAGGTCCCGAAGCGCGGGCTCACCTCGATGCCGGCGTTCTCGGCCTCGCCGAGGATCCCGGCCCACCAGGTCTCGACGGCCGCGGCGTCGGACAAGCTGTCGGCGGTGCGCCCGGTCGACAGGTACGAGCGCAGGGCGAGCAGGGTCGGCTCGGAGTACGGGTCGGCGGCGCACGAGACCTCGCCCGCCCCGGCCTCCGGCTCCTGGCCCTGCTGCTGCTGGGCGCCCTGGGCGGACGCGACGAGGAGCTGGCAGGCGTCGGTGTCCGAGGCGACGGTCCCGGCGTCGCCCGCGGCCTCGATCGTGTACGGCGCGAGCATGAGCCAGGACAGGACCGAGCTCTCGGGCACGGACTGGTCGGGGCCGATCGCGTCGTTGATCTCCTGGGCGGCCGTCTGCACGTCCGTCGTCGTGATCCGCTCCGAGCCGACGACGGCGGCGGCGCCCGCCCCGGACGTGCCGCACGCGGACAGGGTCAGGGCGAGCGCGCCGGCCAGGACGGCGGCGGCCGGCAGGCGGCGGCGAGACACGGAGCTCACGGTGATCCCTTCACGCATGGGTGCGGCAGTGCCGATCGTAGTGCGTCAGCGCCCTGCCGCGGTCGCCGCCCCCGCCGCCGCGGACACGCTGTCGAGCAGCACCGCGTCGACGAGCTGGCTCGCCCAGCCGAGCAGGGCGATGTCCCGCAGCGGCTGCCCGGCCACCCGTGCCGTCGTCGGCCGCGGCACGAGCGCCGAGTGCACGGCGGGCTTGAGCAGCGTCCCGGGGTAGAGCCGCTTGAGCCGCATCTGGGCGCTGTCGGGCAGGTCGACCGGCGCGAACCGGACGTGGTTGCCCTGGAGCGTGACGTCGGTGAGGCCGGCCCGGCGCGCCTGGATCCGGAACATCGCGACGGCGAGCAGCCGCTCGGCCGGGTCCGGGAGCGCGCCGTAGCGGTCCTGGAGCTCGGCCCGGACGGCGTCGACCATCTCGGCCGTCGAGGCCTCGGCGATCTTGCGGTAGGCCTCCAGGCGCAGCCGCTCCCCCGGCACGTACTCGTGCGGCAGGTGCGCGTCGACCGGCAGCTCGATCTTCACCTCGACCCGCTCGGCCTCCTCCTCGCCGCGGAACTCCGCGACGGCCTCCCCGACGAGCCGCACGTAGAGGTCGAAGCCGACGCCGGCGATGTGCCCGGACTGCTCGCCGCCGAGCAGGTTCCCCGCGCCGCGGATCTCGAGGTCCTTCATCGCGACCTGCATGCCGGCCCCGAGGTCGGTGTGCTGGGCGATCGTCTGGAGCCGGTCGTGCGCGGTCTCGGTCAGCGGGCGCTCGGGCGGGTAGAGGAAGTAGGCGTAGGCCCGCTCCCGGCCACGGCCGACCCGGCCGCGCAGCTGGTGCAGCTGGGACAGGCCGAGCATGTCCGCCCGCTCGAGGATGAGCGTGTTGGCGTTGGAGATGTCCAGGCCGGTCTCGACGATCGTCGTGCAGACGAGGACGTCGAACTTCTTGTCCCAGAAGTCGACGATGACCTGCTCGAGACGGTGCTCGCCCATCTTGCCGTGGGCGGTGGCGATCCGGGCCTCCGGGACGAGCTCCTTGAGCCGGGCCGCGGCCCGCTCGATCGACTCGACCTTGTTGTGGATGTAGAAGACCTGGCCCTCGCGCAGCAGCTCGCGCCGGATCGCGGCGCTGATCTGCTTCTCCTCGTAGGGCCCGACGAAGGTGAGCACCGGGTGGCGCTCCTCCGGCGGGGTCGCGAGCGTCGACATCTCGCGGATGCCGGTGACGGCCATCTCCAGCGTGCGCGGGATCGGCGTCGCGCTCATCGCGAGCACGTCCACGTTGGTGCGCAGCGCCTTGAGCTTCTCCTTGTGCTCGACGCCGAACCGCTGCTCCTCGTCGACGACGATGAGCCCGAGGTCCTTGAACCGGATCTCGCCGGACAGCAGGCGGTGGGTGCCGATGACGACGTCGATGCTGCCGTCCGCCAGGCCCTTCACCGTCGCGCCCGACTCGGCGTCGGACTGGAAGCGGGACAGCGCCTTCACCGTGACGGGGACGTTCGGGTCCCGCTCGGTGAAGGTCTCGAAGTGCTGCTGGACGAGCAGCGTCGTCGGCACGAGGACGGCGACCTGCTTGCCGTCCTGGACGGCCTTGAACGCCGCCCGGACGGCGATCTCGGTCTTGCCGTAGCCGACGTCGCCGCAGATGAGCCGGTCCATCGGGACCGGCTTCTCCATGTCGGCCTTGACCTCGTCGATGCACGAGAGCTGGTCGGGGGTCTCGACGTACGCGAAGGCGTCCTCGAGCTCGCGCTGCCACGGGCTGTCCGGCCCGAACGCGTGCCCGGAGGACGCCATCCGCGCCGAGTAGAGCCGGATGAGCTCGCCGGCGATCTGCCGCACGGCCTTGCGGGCACGGCCCTTGGTCTTGGCCCAGTCCCCGCCGCCCATCTTGTTGAGCTGCGGGGCCTCGCCGCCGACGTAGCGGGTCACCTGGTCGAGCGCGTCGCTCGGCACGAAGAGCCGGTCGCCGGGGTGGCCGCGCTTGCTCGGCGCGTACTCGATGACGAGGTACTCGCGCGTCGCCCCCTGGACGGTGCGCTGCATCATCTCGACGTACTTCCCGACGCCGTGCTGCTCGTGGACGACGAAGTCCCCGGGGCGCAGCTGGAGCGGGTCGACGACGTTGCGCCGCCGGCTCGGCAGCCGCCGCATGTCCTTGGTCGCCGACCGCTGCCCGGCGACGTCGGCCTCGGTGAGCAGCGCCAGGCGCAGCGCCTCGCAGACGAAGCCGTGCTCGGTCGCGGCCGTCGTCACGTGCACCAGGCCCGGCTCGGGCTCGGCGTCGAGGTGCGCGTCGAGCCGCGCGGCGACGTCGGCGCCGGAGAGCACCTCGACCATCCGCTTGGCCGGGCCGGAGCCCTCCGTCGTCGTCACGACGGTCCAGCCGTCGCGGACCATCTCGCGCAGGTCGGCGAGCGCCTTCTCGACGTCGCCGCCGTAGCCGTGGACCTCGCGGGCGCCGACGGTGACGACGGCCGCGTCGTCGCCCGAGGCGACGTCGAGGGCGTCGACGAGCTCGGCGTCGCGGGTCAGGCTGGTCAGCGTCCACCACGGGGTGCCGGCGGAGCGGGCGTGGTCGCGCACCCGGGCCAGCGGCCAGTACGACGCCTCGCCGAGGTCGACGGCGGACAGGTCGACGGGCAGCTCGTTGCCGGCGGCGGCGTTCGCCCACGACGCGGCGAGGAACTCCTCGCTCGTCGCGACGAGGTCGTGCGCGCGGGTGCGGACCTTCTCCGGGTCCAGCAGGACGACGTGGGCGCCGGCGGGCAGGAGGTCGAGCAGCGGCACCATGCCGTCGACGAGGGCCGGCGCGAGCGACTCCATGCCCTCGACGGCGATGCCCTCGGCGATCTTCGCGAGCATGTCGGAGACGCCGGGCAGCTCGCCGGTCAGCGCGGCCGCGCGCTCCCGGACGTCGTCGGTGAGCAGGATCTCCCGGCACGGCGGCGCCCAGAGGCCGTTCTCGGCCACCTCGAGCGAGCGCTGGTCGGCGACGGAGAACCAGCGCACCTCCTCGACGGTGTCGCCCCAGAACTCCACCCGCAGCGGGTGGTCCTCGGTGGGCGGGAAGACGTCGAGGATGCCCCCGCGGACGGCGAACTCGCCGCGCCGCTCGACCATGTCGACGCGCGCGTAGGCGGCGCTGGCGAGGCCCTCGACGACGGCCTCGAGCGGCGCCTCCTGGCCGACGACGAGCCGCACCGGCTCGAGGTCGCCCAGGCCGCGGACGACGGGCTGCATGACGGCGCGGATCGGCGCGACGAGCACCTGGACCGGCCCGGTCGAGGCGTCGTCGGTGCTCGGGTGCGCGAGCCGCCGCAAGACCGCCAGGCGCCGGCCGACGGTGTCCGAGCGCGGCGAGAGCCGCTCGTGGGGCAGCGTCTCCCACGCGGGGAGCTCGGCGACGGCCTCGCCAGGCAGGTAGCACCGCAGCGCGGACGCGAGGTCCTCGGCCTCGCGGCCGGTCGCGGTGACGGCGAGCACGAAGCGTCCGGCGCCGACGGGCGGGCCGCCGGCGATCGCGGCGAGGACGGGGGGACGGGCGCCCGCGGGGGCGACGACGTCGAGCGCGGGGGCGCTGCCCGAGGTGGTCGCGTGCTCGAGGACGGTGCGCAGCCCGGGGTCACGGGCCAGCGCCGGGAGGAGGCCTGACAGCGTCATGAGGGTTCCAGCCTAGAGCCGCCGGGCCGCCGCCTCCCACCCGAGGCGCTCCCCGGCGGCGACCCGACCGGCGGTCACCGGGTCGGGCGATCACGCCGCCGGGCGGCGCGACCGAGACTGCAGGTGTGGACGTGCGCGAGGACACCCCGGTCGGGGCGGCGCCGCCCGACGTCTTCGTCCCCGAGGCGCACCGGCCGCGGGGCGAGCGGCTGGTCGTCGACGCGCTCGGCGTCGCCGTCGAGGAGGTCGGCGCCCTGCGCTACCGGGTCGCGTGGTCCGAGTGCGGGCGGGTGCTCGTGCTGCCCGACCGCGTCGAGCTCGTCACCCCGGTCGGCGCGGCGCTCGTGCTGCACGCCCACGACTGGTACCGCGGGGAGGGGCTCGGCGCCGCCGTGCGGCGGCACGCCCCGCCGGGCCTCGTCGCCGCGGTGCACGGGGCCCCGGAACCGGACCCGACGCCGTACCGGCTGGGCGGCCTGGCCCTCGCGCCGACGTCCGTGCTCGTCACCCTCGTCGCGGGGCTGCCGGTCGTCGGCCTGGTGGGGGTGCAGGCGGGCCTCGCGGACGACCGCGGCCGCGCCGTCGCCCTCGGCCTGCTGTTCCTCCTGCCCGTCCCGGTCCTCGTGCACGCCCTCGTGCGGCGCCTGCTCGTGCCGCCGCGCTGGCGGGACGCCGCGCGCGTGGCCTCCCGGGTCACCGTCCTCGGCGACGACGTCGCGGCGCGCTCGCGGACCGGGGCCCTCGCCGTGGCCGGCGTCCTCGCGGCGGGCGCGGTCGGCCTCGTCCTGCTCGAGGTGGTCCTCACCGTGTCGCGGGTGGCCTACCTGTGGCGCACCGGGGGGCTGGTCGGGGTCGTCGCCGCCGTGCTGCTCCTCCTCCTCGCGTGGGGCCTCGGCGGCCGCTCCCGGGGGTGAGGAACTCCGCGTCGCCCGGCGCGGGACGCCCGCGACCCCCTACTCTCGACCGCGGCGGCGACGACGACGCCCCGGTCCTGGATCGGCCTGCAACTCAAGTGAATTGGTCGACAAGACCGACTGGATTGACCGTCCTGCGAACCCAGGAGACGCGCGTGTCCGCTGTGCTCGACTTCCTCACCGGCCTGGACTGGCTGCTCGCCCTCGGCGGCCTCGTCGTCGGCTTCGTCGTCGGCCTGACCGGCATGGGCGGCGGCGCCCTCATGACGCCGATGCTCGTGTTCTTCTTCGGCATCCCGCCGCTCGCGGCGGTCTCGAGCGACCTCGTCGCCGCCGCGGTCATGAAGCCGATCGGCGGCGCGGTCCACGCCCGGCACGGCACGATCCACTGGGGCCTGGTGACGTGGCTCATGATCGGCTCGGTGCCGAGCGCCTTCGCCGGCGTCCTCCTGCTGCGCGCCCTCGGGGACGGCGAGGACGTCCAGACGATCGTCAAGCGCGCCCTCGGCGTCGCGCTGCTCCTCGCGTCGGTCTCCCTCATCGTCCGGGCCTACACGACGATGACCGAGCGGGCCCGCCGGATGCGCGGCGAGCCGATGCCCGAGGTCATGCCCGTCGCGAAGGTCGCGGTGCGCCCGCTGCCGACCGTGGCGATCGGCGTCGTCGGCGGCCTCGTCGTCGGCATGACGTCGGTCGGGTCCGGCTCGCTCATCATCATCGCGCTCATGGCCGTGTACCCGCGCCTGGCCGCCTCGACCCTCGTCGGGACCGACCTCGTCCAGGCCGTGCCACTCGTCTTCAGCGCGGCGATCGGGCACCTCCTCTTCGGCGACTTCCAGCTCGACCTCACGACGTCCCTGCTCATCGGCTCGATCCCCGGCGTGTACCTCGGCGCGAAGCTGTCCGCCCAGGCGCCGGGCGGTCTCGTCCGCCGGGCCCTCGCCCTCGTCCTCCTCGCCTCGGCGCTCAAGCTCCTCGAGGCGCCGAACGGCCTGACGGTCGGCATCCTCATCGGCGTCGTCCTCGTCGGGCCGCCGCTGTGGGCGCTCGCCCGCCGGCGCCAGGGCTTCGAGAAGCGCCCGATCATGCAGGACTTCGTGCCGTGGGTCATGCGCGGGCGCGACCCCGAGCCGGTCGACGCGGGCCGCCGGACCGAGTGAGGCGCTCCAGGCGGGGCGACGGGGTGTCGATGACGACGTCGTGCGCGCGCCCGCCTGGACCGTCGGAGCCCTCCTGCTCGCCGCCTGCGGCGGGCCGGCGGTCGGCGCCCCGACCCCGACGACGGCACCGCCGCCGCGGCTCGAGGTGAGCGCCGCCGGCCTGACGGCCGGGCCGCTGCCGGACGGCACGCCCGTCGGCCCCGGCCGCGTCGTCCTCGCCGGGGGCCCGCTGACGGCCGCGACGGTCGCCGGCGAGCCCGCCGTCGTCTTCCCCCGACCGTGCGACGCCCACGGCCCGTGCCCGAAGGCCGTCCTCGAGGTGCCCGGCAGCGACGACCTGTCCCCCGGCACGGGTGACTGGGCCTGGGGTGCGCGGCTGCTCCTGCGGCCCGACGAGACGTCGAAGGGCTCGAACGTCCTCCAGCGCGGCTTCTCCGTCGGCGGGGGCGGGCAGTGGAAGCTCCAGGTCGACGGCGCGGCCGGCCACCCCTCGTGCACGGCGGTCGGCCTGCGCGGCAGCGCGGTCCACGTCGTCGTCGCCGACCGCGGTGTCGCCGACGGCCGCTGGCACGACGTGACGTGCACCCGGTCCGGCGACAGCCTCACCGTCGCCGTCGACGGCACGGACGCCGGCCGGGTCGCCCTGCCCGCCGGCCTCGACGTCTCCCCCGAGGGCCCGGTGCGCCTCGGCGGCAAGAACGTCAAGCAGGACAACGACCAGCTCTTCGGCGCGCTCGCCCGCGCGTGGGCCGGCCCGACGACCGGGTGACCGCTCGCGTCACGCCCCGCCCCGTCGCGCGGCCGGCCGCAGCGCGGTCCGCAGGACGCCCGCGAGGACGTCGAGCGCGAGCAGCCGGCCGGCCCGGTGGACGACGACGGCGTACGCCGCGGCGCCGAGGCCGAGGGTCGCCAGGACGAGCGGCAGCCCCGCGCCGGCGAGGACGAGCAGTCCGGGCAGGGCGAAGCAGGCGAGCGACGCGACGGCGACGAGCAGGCCGCCGCGGGACAGCGGCGTCACGCCGTGCCCGGACCGGACCTGCCACAGCGGCAGCAGGTTCCGCACCGCGATGGCCGCCGCCCAGGCCAGGCCCGCACCGAGCGCGCCGAGCCCCGGCACGAGGGCGACGAGGAGGACGACGTCGACGGCGAGCGCCGCCGTCGTGTTGCCCAGCGAGGCCCACGTCCGCCCGGACATGAGCAGGACGGTGTCGACCGCCCCGGACGCGGTGGCGAGGAGCATGGCGCCGGAGAGGACGACGACGACGGGCGCCGCCTGGGGGTAGCCGTCCCCGAAGACCTCCAGGAGCCACGGCGAGAGCACCGCGACCGTGCAGTACGCGGGCCAGGCGAGGAGCATCGACCACGTCGTGGCCGTGCGGTGGACCGCGCGGACGCCGTCGAGGTCGCCGGCGGCGAAGAGCCCGGCGAGCTGCGGTGCCATCGCCTGCTGCAGCGCCTGGACGCCGACCTGGCCGACGGCGACGAACCGGGTCGCGGCCGCGTACACCGCGGCCTCCCCCGGCCCGCGCAGGGCGGTGACGAGGACGATGTCGAGCCGCTTGAGGAGCACCTGGGACAGCGTGGCGACGGCCCGCGGCGCGGTGAAGCGCCAGAACCCGGCGACGACGGCGTCGTCGTCGTCACCGGTCGCCGCCGGCGCCGCGGACCGCCTGCGCCGCAGCAGGACCGCGAGCCACACCCCCGCGGCGACGAGGCCCACGGCGTACGGCAGGCCCCAGGCGAGCACGACGCCGCCCGCCCCGGC
>JBQGCR010000953.1:0-3003 GCA_052038585.1 Kineosporiaceae bacterium | reverse complement strand
CACCCAGCTCCACGAGGTCATGTCGAGCGACCCGCTGACGATCGACGCGAAGGTCGTCGAGGGCGGCGCCGACGCCGGCGACGGCCTGCGGGCCGCCTTCGAGATCCTCCACGAGGCCCGGCGCAAGTACGCCCCCGTCGTCCGGGACGGCGTCCTCGCCGGCTGCCTGACCCGCCTCGGCGCGCTCCGGTCGACGATCTACGCGCCGGCGCTCGACGCCGCCGGCCGGCTGCGCGTCGGGGTCGCCGTCGGGATCAACGGCGACGTCGCGGCGAAGGCCGCGGCGGCGCTCGCGGCCGGCGCCGACGTGCTCGTCGTCGACACCGCGCACGGGCACCAGGAGAAGATGCTCGAGGCGCTGCGCGCGGTCCGGTCCGTCGACCCCGCGGTGCCCGTCGTCGCGGGCAACGTCGTCACGGCGCGCGGCACCGCCGACCTCGTCGAGGCCGGCGCGGACGTCGTCAAGGTCGGCGTCGGGCCGGGCGCGATGTGCACGACGCGGATGATGACCGCCGTCGGCCGGCCCCAGTTGTCGGCCGTCCTGGAGTGCTCCGCGACCGCCCGCGAGGCGGGCGCCCGGGTCTGGGCCGACGGGGGTGTGCGCCACCCGCGCGACGTCGCCCTCGCGCTCGCGGCCGGCGCGAGCCAGGTCATGGTCGGCTCGTGGTTCGCCGCGACCTGGGAGAGCCCCGGCGACCTGCTCCTCGACGAGCAGGGCCGGGCGTACAAGGAGAGCTTCGGGATGGCGTCGGCCCGCGCCGTGCGCGCCCGCACGCAGGGCGACTCGCCGTTCGAGCGCGCCCGCAAGGGCCTGTTCGAGGAGGGCATCTCCACGTCGCGGATGTACCTCGACCCGGCGCGGCCGGGCGTCGAGGACCTGCTCGACTCGATCACGTCCGGCGTGCGCAGCGCCTTCACGTACGTCGGGGCGGCGACGCTCGCCGAGTTCGCCGAGCGGGCGGTCGTCGGCGTGCAGTCGCGCGCGGGCTACGAGGAGGGCCGGCCGCTGCCGGGCGGGTGGTGAGCCCGTGCTGACCGAGTGGCTGCTCGTCGGCGTCGGCCTGCTGCTCACCGTCGCGACCGGCGTCTTCGTCGCGGCCGAGTTCTCCCTCGTCACGCTCGACCGGCCCGCCGTCGAGAAGGCCGTCGCCGCGGGGGACCGGCGGGCCTCGGGCGTGCTCGCCGGGCTGCGCTCGCTGTCGACGCAGCTGTCCGGCGCCCAGGTGGGCATCACGGTGACGACGCTGCTCGTCGGCTACCTCGTCGAGCCCTCGGTCTCGGCGCTGCTCGTCGGGCCGCTCGGCGCCGCCGGGGTGCCGGAGGCCGCCGTGCCGGGTGCGGCGGTCGTCGCCGGGCTCGTCCTCGCGACGGCGGTGAGCATGATCCTCGGCGAGCTCGTGCCGAAGAACCTCGCGCTCGCCCAGCCGCTGGCCACCGCCCGGGTCGTCGTCGGGCCCCAGCGCGCGTTCACGGCCGCCGCGACCCCGCTCATCGCCACCCTCAACGGTGCCGCGAACCGGCTGCTGCGCTCCGTCGGCGTCGAGCCGGTCGAGGAGCTGCCGAGCGGGCGCAGCCCGGAGGAGCTCGCCTCCCTCGTGCGGCGCTCCGCGCAGGTCGGCACGCTGGACGAGCAGGCGGCCGACCTGCTCACCCGCTCCCTCGACTTCTCCGGCCGCAGCGCCGCCGACGTCATGACCCCGCGGGTGCGGATGGTCACCGTGACCCGGGACGCGCCGTGCAGCGACGTCGTCCGGCTCGCCCGCCGCTCCGGCTTCAGCCGCTTCCCGGTGATCGGGGAGGACAGCGACGACGTCGTCGGCGTCGTCCACCTCAAGGCGTGCGTCGCCGTGCCGCGCGAGCGGCGCGACGACGTCCCGGCGGCCGCCGTCATGGTCGAGGCCGTCCGCGTCCCCGAGACCGTCCGGCTCGACCCGCTGCTCCTCCAGCTGCGCGCCCAGGGGCTCCAGCTCGCGGTCGTCGCCGACGAGTACGGCGGCACCGCGGGCGTCGTCACGCTCGAGGACGTCGTCGAGGAGCTCGTCGGCGAGGTCGTCGACGAGCACGACCGGCAGCGGCCCGGCGTCGTCCGGCGCCGCGACGGCTCCTTCGTCGTCCCCGGCCTGCTCCGCCCGGACGAGGTGCGCGCCCGCACCGGCGCCGACGTGCCGGACGGCCCGGTCTACGAGACGGTCGGCGGCTTCGTCATGCTCCGGCTCGGGCGGCTGCCGGTCGTCGGCGACGAGATCGCCGTCGGCGAGGCGACGCTGCGGGTCGAGCGGATGGACGGCCGGCGCGTCGACCGGCTGCGGCTCGTGCCCCCGGCCGACGGGGCCGGCGCGGGGGAGGCCCACGATGGGTGACCTCACCGCGCTGCTCGTCGCGCTCGGGCTGCTCCTGGCGAACGCCTTCTTCGTCGGCGCCGAGTTCGCGATCCTCTCGGCACGGCGCAGCCAGATCGAGCCGCGCGCCGCCGAGGGCGGGCGGGCCGCCCGGACGACGCTCGCGGCGATGGAGCGGGTCTCGGTCATGCTCGCCACGGCCCAGCTCGGCATCACCGTGTGCTCGCTGGGTCTCGGGGCCGTCGCCGAGCCCGCGCTCGCCCACCTGCTCGAGGGGCCGTTCGAGGCGCTCGGGGTGCCCGAGGGACTCGTCCACCCGATCACCTTCGCCATCGCGCTCGCCGTCGTCGTCGCCCTGCACGTCGTCATCGGCGAGATGGTGCCGAAGAACCTCGCGATCGCCTCGCCCGAGCCGTCCGCGCTCGCCCTCACCCCGCTGCTCTACGGCCTCGCCCGCCTCCTCGCGCCCGTCGTCTGGCTGCTCAACGCGACGGCCAACGGGGTGCTGCGCCTCGTCGGGGTTGAGCCGAAGGACGAGGTGTCGTCGGCGTTCACCTTCGAGGAGGTCGCCTCGATCGTCGACACCTCGCGCGACGAGGGGCTCCTCGACGAGCGGCACGACCTGCTCTCGGGCGCCCTCGAGCTGCGGGCGCGGCCCGCCGGG
>JBQGCR010000952.1:0-2795 GCA_052038585.1 Kineosporiaceae bacterium | reverse complement strand
GCGGCCCGAAGCCGTGCGCGAAGTGCCGTCCCCACGGACGGCGTCCCATCTCGTTCATCCTCGTCTCCTCCATCAGTGTTGTGTTGACGATATATCGACGAACGCGCGACGTGAAGGGCGTGTTCCCGGGGACGACGACGGCCCCCGCACCGTGGGTGCGGGGGCCGTCCGGAGAGCGGGGTGGTGCGGAGTCAGTCCGCGGTCGCGTGGAGGGCGTCGAACTCGGCGTCGGCGACCGTCTCGGGGTCGGCGTCGAGCCGCAGGTGGCGCAGCAGCGACTGGAGGACGCGCAGCGCGGAGGTCGCCCGCTCGCCCCACGACGACAGGTAGGAGTACTGCCACCACCACAGGGCCTCGTCGCGCTGACCGGCGCGGTAGTGCCGCATGCCGTGGGAGAGCTCGGAGGCGATCTCGGTGAGGTCGTTGACGAGGCTGCCGCGGACCAGCGTCGTGCCCTCGGTCAGCGGGTCGGCCACGTCGCCGTAGTCGTCGAGCCCCTCGAAGACGTTCATGAGACCGGCGCGGACGGGGTCGATGTCCGGGTCCGGGCCGGTGTCCGGCTCGAAGCGCTCGCTCGGCACGACGTCGGTGATCGCGCCCAGCCGGGCCCCCGCGAGCAGCGTCTGCGACAGCGCGAGCAGCAGCACGGGGATCGCCGTGTCGGCGGCGTCGCCGGCGGCGACCTCGGTGACCGCGGCGAGGTAGGTCTGCGCGTCGCGGGCGGTCTCGTCGGCGAGCCGGCTCAGCTCGGCGACCTCCTCGGGCCCCGCGGGCGGCGCCAGCGGCTCGGTCCTCAGTGAGTCGGGCATAGGTCGAGCCTACGCCCAGACCGGGCGCTCAGACGTCGAGGAGCCGGCGGCCCTCGAAGGCACGGCCGAGGGTGACCTCGTCGGCGTACTCGAGGTCGCCGCCGACGGGCAGGCCGGACGCCAGGCGTGTCACCCGCAGCCCCATCGGCTTGAGGAGCCGGGCGAGGTAGGTCGCCGTGGCCTCCCCCTCGAGGTTCGGGTCGGTCGCGAGGATGATCTCGGTGACCTCGCCGTCGGCGAGCCGGGTCATGAGCTCGCGCACGCGCAGGTCGTCCGGGCCCACGCCCTCGATCGGGCTGATCGCCCCGCCGAGCACGTGGTAGCGGCCCCGGAACTCCCGGGTGCGCTCGATGGCGACGACGTCCTTGGACTCCTCGACGACGCAGATCAGCGCCGGGTCGCGCCGCGGGTCGCGGCAGATCCGGCACTGCTCGTCGGAGGAGACGTTGCCGCACACCGTGCAGAACTGGACCTTCTCGGCGACCTCGGTGATCGCCACGACGAGCCGCGAGACGTCGGCCTTGTCCGCCTGCATGAGGTGGAAGGCGATGCGCTGGGCGCTCTTGGGACCGACCCCGGGCAGCCGCCCGAGCTCGTCGATGAGGTCCTGGACCACGCCCTCGTACACGTCGTGAGCCTACTTCCCGCCGCGGCCGTACGCCGCGACGACGTCGTCGTTGAACGCCGGCCAGGCGTCCTTGGCCCACTGCTCGAAGTCCTCGCCCGTGAGGCAGACGGCCCCGACGGCGTGCACCGGGTCGGCCCAGAGGAACGAGCCGGCGGCGCCGAAGTGCCCGAAGGTCTGCGGCGACACCCTCGTCCCGCCCCAGTGCCCGGGCCGGGTGAAGTTGCGCTCGACGCCGAGGCCCCAGTCGAGCACCGGGTACCGGCCGTGCCCGGGCATGACGCCGGGCAGGCCGGGGAAGGCGACGTCGACCCAGCAGGTCCAGGTGGCCGGCGCGACGAGCGTCGGGGCGAGGCACTCCCGGGCGAAGGCCGCCAGGTCGGTGACGGTGCTGCGCACCCCCGCGCCGGCCGACCCCTCGAGCACCGTGCTCGCCATGCCGAGCGGCACGAGGACGGCCTCGTGGAGGTAGACCGGCATCGCGATGCCCGTCACGGACTCCAGGTGCGCGGCGAGCACCTCGAAGCCGGCGTTGCTGTAGATGCGCCGCGCCCCGACGGGAGAGATGACGTCGGCGCCGCTCTCGAAGCCGTAGCCGGCGGAGTGGGACAGCAGGTGCCGGACCGTCGACCCCTCGGGGCCGGCCGGGTCGTCGAGGGTGAGCGCCTCCTCCTCGACCGCGACCATGACCGCGTACGAGACGAGGAGCTTGGTCACCGAGGCGATCGGCTGCACGAGGTCGACCTCTCCGAAGGTGTCGGCGACGCCCTCGGGCGTGACGACGGCGACGGCGGCGTGCGGCACCGGCCATGTGCCCGCCTGGTCGAGCACGCTCACTCCTCGCGCTCCTCGATGACCATGCCGCCGAGGAGCTGCTCGACGACGGCGGTGCCGACCAGGCCGGAGCCCTCAACGTCGACGTCGTCCCGGCTCGGCTCGTCGTCCCACCCACCGGCCTCCGTCGCGGCCGGTGCGGCTGCTGCCGCCGCACCCGTCGGCGCCGAGGACGACGGCGCCGAGGACTGGCCTCGGGAGGGGCCGCCACCCCGGGCGGCCTGCCGGGCCTGGGCCCGGGCCGCCTCGGCGCCGGACAGCGCCTGCGCCCGCGCGGCGTCCGCGCCGGAGGGCGCGGCACCCGACGGCGGAGGACCGGACGACGCAGGACCGGACGACGCAGGACCGGACCACGCGGACCTGGGCTGGGACCGCGCGGAAGGCCGGCCGTCGTCCTCCGGCGGCGGCTCGAAGTCCGGCGGCGGCTCGTCCGGCCAGGGGACGCCGTCGGCGCTCGGCGCCGTCGTCGGGACCCGGGTCGGTGCGCCGGCGGGCGCGGCGGCGGCCGGACGGTCGGCGTCCTGACC
>JBQGCR010000951.1:0-7067 GCA_052038585.1 Kineosporiaceae bacterium | reverse complement strand
GCGGGCAGCAGGAGGGCAGCGGCGACGAGCGCCGCCGGCCGGGTGAGGGCCATGCACCACGTCCTTGTGGTCGAGGGTCCCCGCGCAGGGGTGAGGGACTGCCCATACCCCCCAGCGGGGGTCTATGCGTCGCTTTTGTTGCAGATCGGCAACGACGGCGTACGGTCTGCGGCCATGACCTCGCCGTACCGCAACCCGGTGTGGGACGGCTACCTCGCCGACCCCTTCGTCCTCCGCCTGCCGGACCGTCCTGACGGCACCCCCGGGGGGTGGGTGGCGATCGGCACGGGGGGCGTCGTCGACGGCCGGGTCTTCCAGGTGCTCGAGTCGGACGACCTCGTGACGTGGCGACCGGTCGGCGGGGCCCTCGTCCCGCTCGACGAGGCCGCCGGCACCGACTACTGGGCCCCCGAGGTGACCGGCGCGCAGGGGCGCTGGTGGATGTACTACTCCGTGGGCCACGGGGACGCCGGCCACCACCTGCGGGTCGCCGTGGCGGACGACCCGCGCGGGCCGTACGAGGACTGCGGGGTCGACCTCACCCCGGACGAGCGCTTCGCCATCGACCCGCACCCCTTCGTCGACGACGACGGGACGACCTACCTCTACTACGCCCACGACGTCCTCGACGGCGCCCGGGCCGGCACGATGCTCGCCGTCGACGTGCTGGAGACCCCGACCCGCCTGCGCGGCGCGCCCGTCGAGGTGCTCTCCGCCACCGCCGACTGGCAGGTCTACGAGCGGGACCGGGCGATGTACGGCGCGACGTACGACTGGCACACCCTCGAGGGGCCGACCGTCGCCCGCCGCGACGGGCGCTACCACCTGCTGTACTCCGGCGGCTCGTGGCTCGGTGAGACGTACGCCGTCGGGCACGCCGTCGCCGACCACCCGCTCGGGCCCTGGTCCGAGCCGCACCCCGGTGCCGCGGTGCTGCGGACCGTGCCGGGGAAGGTGGTCGGCCCGGGCCACCTCAGCCTGACGACGTCGGCCGCCGGCCGCGACGTCCTCGTCTACCACGCGTGGGACCCCGGACTCGTGGCCCGCCGGATGTGCCTGGACCCCGTGGTCCTCACCGCCGACGCCGCGCTGACCGACGGCCCGACGTGGGAGCCCACGACGCTGGAGCGCGACCTGGCCTGACCGGGGTCCGCCGGCGCGGCGCGACACGTCACCAATCGCACCCGGCGTGTCTGTGCAGGGTTGCCAATGATGGGCTATGCCTGGGGGCCTAGGTTCGGCGCATCCGGCGTACACCCGCCGCGGATGCCCGGGAGGGGCGCATGGCCATCGGTTGGAAGCTGCACGGCGACGGCACGAGCCTCGCCCCGGGTGACGTCGTCCGGCCCGACGAGCGCCTCTCGTGGGGCCGCACGGTCGGCCTCGGCGCCCAGCACGTCGTCGCGATGTTCGGGGCCACCTTCGTCTTCCCGCTCATCATGGGGCTCAACGCCCAGCTCGCGATCATGATGAGCGGCATCGCGACGATCTGCTTCCTGCTCATCGTCAAGGGCATGGTGCCGAGCTACCTCGGCACGAGTGCCTCGTTCGTCGGCGGCGTCGCGGCGATCCGCGCGCAGGGCGGCGACTCCTCCGACGTCACCGGGGCGATCCTCGTCGCGGGCGTCGCGCTCGTCCTCGTCGGCGTCGTCATCCACTACCTCGGGTCCCGTGCCGTCTACGCGGTCCTCCCGCCGGCCGTCACGGGTGCCGTCGTCATGCTCATCGGCTTCAACCTCGCCCCGGTCGTCGCGGACGTGTACTGGCCGCAGGACCAGTGGGTGGCCCTGCTGACGATGGTCTTCGTCATCGTCGTCAGCCTCGCCTCGCGCGGCTTCCTCGGCCGCATCGCGATCTTCCTCGGGCTCGTCTTCGGCTTCGCGCTGTCCTGGCTGTTCGACCGCGGCTTCGGGCAGATCACGTCGAACAACGGCACCGGCGAGGTGACGACGCGGTACCGGGTCGACTGGACCGCCTTCAACGACGCCTCGTGGTTCGGCCTGCCGGAGCGGACCTTCGTCGACGCCCAGGGCGCCGAGGTCGCCGGCATCCACGCCCCGACCTTCTCGGTCGCGTTCGTGCTCCTCGTGCTGCCCGCCGTCATCGCCCTCGTCGCCGAGAACACCGGCCACGTCAAGGCCGTCGCCGAGATGACGCGGACCGACCTCGACCCGATGATGGGCCGCGCGATCGCCGCGGACGGCGTCGGGACGGTCCTCGCCACGAGCGTCGGCGGCAGCCCGACGACGACGTACGCCGAGAACATCGGCGTCATGGCGGCGACGCGCGTCTACTCGACCGCCGCCTACTACGTCGCGGCCGTCGTCGCGATCCTCTTCGGCCTCTCGCCGAAGTTCGGCGCGCTCGTCGCGACGACCCCGGGCGGCGTGCTCGGCGGGATCACCGTCGTCCTCTACGGCATGATCGGCCTGCTCGGCGCGAAGATCTGGAAGGAGAACAACGTCGACTTCGGCAACCCGGTGAACCTCGTGCCGCTCGCCGCGGGCATCGTCATCGCCATCGGCAACACCGAGCTGAAGATCACGGACACGTTCTCCCTCGGCGGGATCGCGCTCGGCACGATCGTCGCCGTCGCCGGCTGGCACCTCGCCCGGGTGCTCGCCCCGCAGCACCTGCGCGACGCCGCGGTCGGCGGCACGAGCCTCGTCGTCGACGCGCCCGGCGCCTACAGCGAGCCGGACCCCTACCGCGAGCGCCCGTGAAGCCCTCGCCCTTCGCCTACGCCCGGCCCCGTTCCGTCGAGGAGGCGCTCGCCGCCCTCGCCGAGGCGGGGCCGGGCGGCAAGGTGCTCGCGGGCGGGCAGAGCCTCCTGCCGATCCTCTCGATGCGCCTCGCGGCGCCGGCGACGCTCGTCGACGTCGGGGCGCTGACCGACCTCGCGTACGTCCGCACGGACGACGACGGCGTCCGCGTCGGGGCGCTCGCCCGGCACCGCACCCTCGAGCGGGACGACGCGGCCGCCGCGGCGGTCCCGCTGCTGCGCGAGGCGGTCTCGCTCGTCGCGCACCCGACGATCCGCACCCGCGGGACGACCGTCGGGTCCCTCGCGCACGCCGACCCGAGCGGGGAGATGACGGCGGTCCTCGCCCTCCTCGGCGGGTCGGTCACCCTCGCCTCGACGTCCGGGACCCGGACCCTCGCCGCCGCCGACTTCTTCGTCGGGCCGCTCGAGTCCGCCTGCGCCACCGGCGAGCTCGCGGTCGAGGCGTTCTTCCCCCGGCCCGCCGCCGGCACCGGGACCGCCTTCGTCGAGGTCGCCCGGCGGCACGGCGACTACGCCGTGTGCGGCGTGGCCGCGGCCGTCACGCGCTCCGGCGACGCCGTGACCTCCGCGCGCGTCGCCTACCTGTCCATGGGGCCCGTCCCCGCCGTCGCCGACGTCACGCCGGCGGCGCCGTCCACGCCCGGAGGGGACTGGTCCGCCGCGGCCGACCTCGCCGTCGCCTCGACCGACCCGGAGGCCGACATCCACGCCACCGCCGCGTACCGCCGCCACCTGGGCCGGGTGCTCGCCGCCCGCGCCCTCGCCCGCGCCGCGGGCCGGGCCGGGGCCGAGGCGGTCGCGGCGTGAGCATCACCCCGGCCGACGCCGTCGTCGAGATCACGCTGCGGGTCAACGGGACCGCGCACTCCGTCGCCGTCCCGCCCCGCCGGCTGCTGTCGGACGCGCTGCGCCACGACCTCGGGCTCACCGGCACCCACGTCGGCTGCGAGCACGGCGTGTGCGGCGCCTGCACGGTGCTGCTCGACGGCGAGCCCGCCCGCGCCTGCCTGACCCTCGCGGTGAGCGTGCAGGACAGCGAGATCACGACCGTCGAGGGCCTCGCCGCCCCGGACGGCACGCTCTCCCCCGTGCAGCAGGCGTTCCGGGAGTGCCACGCCCTGCAGTGCGGCTTCTGCACGCCCGGCTTCCTGACGACCGTGACCGCCTACCTCGAGGAGAACCCCTCGCCGGACGAGGAGGAGGCGCGGGAGGCGATCGCCGGGAACCTGTGCCGCTGCACCGGGTACCAGAACATCGTCCGCTCGGTGCAGCGCGCCGCCGAGCTGCGCGCGGCCGCGCGCCGGGACGCCTCGTGAGCGGCTCCTCGCTCGTCGGCAGCGCGGTCCAGCGCCGCGAGGACGGCCGCTTCCTCGTCGGCGCCGGGCGCTACCTCGACGACCTCGGCCGGGACGCGCTCGCGGCGGCGTTCGTCCGCAGCCCGTACGCGCACGCCCGGGTCACCGACGTCGACGTGAGCGACGCCCTCGACGTCGAAGGCCTCGTCGCCGTCTACACGTACGAGGACCTCCTCGTGGCCGACGAGGCGACCGGCACCCGCGTCGCCGAGCCGCTGCCGCTGCTCATCCCGCACCCCGCGCTCACCCACGGCCGCACCGGCTTCGCGCTCGCGAACGGCGTCGTCCGGCACGTCGGCGAGGCCGTCGTCATGGTCGTCGCGACCGACCGCTACGTCGCCGAGGACGTCGCGGAGCGGATCGTCGTCACGTACGAGCAGCTGCCCGTCGTCGTCGGCGTCGAGGCGGCGCGCGACGGCGAGCGCCTCGTCCACGACGACGCGCCGGGCAACGTCTCCGCGCACCTGGTCCAGGAGGTCGGCGACGCCCGGGCGGCGATCGCCGCGGCGCCGCACCGGCTCACGCTCGACCTCGACGTCGAGCGGTCGATGTGCTCGCCGCTGGAGGGCAAGGGCGTCCTCGCGCGCTGGGACGGCGACGCCGGCGAGCTGCGGGTCTGGTCGAGCACCCAGACCTCGACCGGACTGCGCGCCGCCGTCGCCGCCAAGCTCGGCCTGCCCCTGGCGAAGGTGCACTGCACGGCCCCGGACGTCGGCGGCGGCTTCGGGGTGAAGATCGTCCACCCGTGGCCGGAGGAGATCGTCGTCCCCTGGGCCGCACGGGTTCTCGGCCGTCCCGTCAAGTGGACCGAGGACCGGCGCGAGCACTTCGTCTCCAGCGCGCACGAGCGGCGGCAGGTCCAGCGGGTCGAGGTCGGCTTCGACGACGACGGCCGCCTCCTCGGGCTCGACGTGACGTTCTGGCACGACAACGGCGCCTACACCCCGTACGGCATCATCGTGCCGATCATCACGGCGACCCAGCTCCTCGGGCCGTACAAGCCCGGGGCGTACCGGGTGGAGTTCTTCTCGCTCTACACGAACACGACGATCGTCACCCCGTACCGCGGGGCGGGCCGGCCGCAGGGCGTCTTCGCCATGGAGCGGACGATGGACGCGATCGCTGCGGCCCTCGGCCGGGACCGGGCCGACGTCCGCGCCGTGAACTTCATCCAGCCCGACGAGTTCCCCTACGACCACGGCCTGCTCTTCCAGGACGGCCGGCCGCTCGTCTACGACTCCGGGGACTACCCGGCGAGCCTGGAGAAGCTGAAGAAGCTCGTCGGCTGGGACGAGTTCGAGGCCTACCGCGAGCAGGCCCGGGCGCAGGGCCGCACGGTCGGGATCGGCCTGGCCTGCTACGTCGAGGGCACGGGCGTCGGGCCGTACGAGGGCGCGCACGTGCAGGTCGAGACGTCCGGACGGGTCAACGTCGCGATCGGCCTGACGACGCAGGGCCAGGGCCACGAGACGGCGTTCGCGCAGATCGCCGCGGACACCCTCGGGGTGCGGCTCGAGGACGTCCACGTGACGTCCGGCGACACCCGCCGGTTCGGCTACGCCGTCGGCACGTTCGCCTCGCGCGCCGCCGTCATGAGCGGCAACGCGGTCGGGCTCGCGGCGACCAAGGTGCGCGAGAAGGCGCTGCGCATCGCCGCGGACGCGCTCGAGGTCGACGCGTCCGACCTCGAGGTCGTCGACGGCGAGGTGCGCGTCGTCGGCGCGCCCGGCACCCGGATCCCGCTACGGACCGTCGCCGTCCTGAGCAACCCGCTGCGCTACGCGTTCGACGCGAGCGCCGCGGCGGCGACGCAGTTCGCCGGCGGCGGGTCCTTCGACCGGCCCCCGGTCGGCGACGACGACGAGCCGGGGCTCGAGGCGACGGACTACTACTCCCCGATCCGGTCGACGTTCGCCTCGGGGATGCACGCGGCGGTCGTCGAGACCGACCCGGAGACGGCCGAGATCCGCGTGCTGCGGTACTGCGTCGTCCACGACTGCGGGACGCTCGTCAACCCGATGATCGTCGAGGGCCAGGTGCACGGCGGCGTCGCGCAGGGCGTCGGCGGCGCCCTCTACGAGCGGATGGTCTACGACGAGGCCGGCCAGCTGCTCAACGCCTCGTTCATGGACTTCCTCATGCCGTACTCGACCGAGGTCCCGACGATCGAGACCGACCACCTCGAGACCCCGTCGCCGCTGAACCCGTTGGGGATCAAGGGGGCCGGCGAGGCCGGCGTCATCCCCGGCATGGCCGTCTTCGCCGCCGCGGTCGAGGACGCCGAGGGCATCCCGGTCACCCGCATGCCGATCTCGCCGTCGGAGCTCTTCGAGCTGCGGCAGGCGGCCCGACAGGAAGGAACGGCCCCCGCATGAAGGTGAGCGGCAGCGCGACGCTCCACGCGTCCCCCGAGCAGGTGTGGGCCGCGCTCAACGACCCCGCCGTCCTCGTCCGGACGATCCCGGGCTGCGAGCGGCTCGAGGCCGTCGGACCGGACGCCTACCGGATGACCGTCACGGCCGGCGTCGCCTCGATCAAGGGCACCTACCTCGGCGACGTCGCCCTGAGCGACCACGAGCCGCACAGCGCGTTCCGGCTCAAGGCCTCCGGCGCGGGGGCGCCCGGCACGGTGTCCGCCGACGTCGTCGTCCGGCTCGCGTCCGACGCGCCGGGGACGACGACGCTGACCTACGACGCCGACGCCGTCGTCGGCGGTCCCGTCGGCGGCGTCGGCCAGCGGGTGCTCACGAGCGTGGCGAAGAAGACGGCCGGGGAGTTCTTCGCCGCCGTCGACCGCGCGCTCGCGGAGCCGCCGTCCGGCGGGGTCCCCGCCGCACCGGCGCCCGGCGGCACCCCCGCGGCCCCGGCGCCCGCCCCCGGCTCCCCCGCCGTCTTCGAGCGGCCGGACGCCGGACGCCGGGTCGACG
>JBQGCR010000950.1:0-5844 GCA_052038585.1 Kineosporiaceae bacterium | reverse complement strand
GGAGGCGCGGGGGAGTGCGTGGTGCACCGTCTCGGCGCGGTGGAGCGCCGGGGGGACCGCCGTGAGGGGCAGCGTCCCCCGCTGGCGGTCTTTGCGGTCGGCGTCCGGCGCCGGGACGCCGACCCTCACGTCATGACCGGCGCGGCTCCAGGCCGTCGCCAGGGTGGACCCGACCCCGCCGGCCCCGAGCACCGCGATGCGCACGGGACTCATCGTGCCACTGCGGGGCCCGGCTCACCGCGAACCGGTGAACGCGTCGCGCACCCGGTCGACGAGGCCGGCCATCGGGTCGCCGACCCAGTTGAACGGCGGGCGGTCCGGCGCGGTCGGGTGCGGGTGGGTCGGGGCGGTCTGCTTGGCGAGCCGGACGGCGTCCCCGAGGCGGTCGAGCTCGGCCTGGTCCAGGGCCTTGCGCAGCCGCGGGAAGAGGTCCTTCTCCTCGTCCTCGACGTGGTGGAGGGTGCTGGTCACGACCTCCTCGACGACGGTCTCGAAGGACGGCTCGCCGGGCTCGAGCTTCTCGAGGGTCGCGAGCAGGCGCTCCACCTCGGCATGCTCGGCGATCTCGTGGTCGGCCAGGACGTCGCCGTCGGGCAGCACGCGCCGGGCCGCGGGGTAGAGGTACTGCTCCTCGGCCACGGAGTGCTTGACGAGCTCGGTGATGATCTCGCGGGCCAGCTCGGCCTTCTTCGCGTCGCTGCGGCTGCGCCGGATCCGGTCGAACAGCTCGCGGAGCTCGTTGTGGTCCTTGGTCAGCTCGGTGATGACGTCGTCGCGCGTCGAGTGCTCGGTGCTGGAGGTCTCGGCCATGCCGGTCCCGTACCCGCTGCCCGGGGCCCGGATGCGAGTGTCCCCCGTCACTGCCCGGGGAAACCGGCACGCGCGTGAGAGAGTGCGGGCATCCGAGGGAGGGACGGCGTGTGGCGGAGCTCGTGACGGCGGTGGAGGCGGCGCTCGCGCCGCGCTGGTCGGTGGCCGGCGGCCCCGCGCGCAGGACGCGGATGACGGTGCTCGACACCTTCGACTGGCGCCTGCACCGGTCCGGCGCCACGGCCGTCGTCACCGGGCCGCCGGCGGGGACGCGCAGCCTCGTCCTCACGACGCCGGACGCCACGCTCACCGCACCCCTCGCCGAGGAGCCCGAGACCCGGCTCGTCCCCGGCGACGTCCCGCCCGGGCCGCTGCACGACCACCTCGCCGCCGTCCTCGACGTCCGGGCGCTGCTCCCGCTGACGACGGTGACGGCGACGGAGCGCGAGGTGCGGGTCCTCGACGACGAGCGCAAGACGGTCGTGCGGCTCCACGTGGGCGCGGACGCCGTCCGGGTCCAGGAGCTCAAGGGCTACGCCGGGCCGGCGCGGGCCGTGCGGGAGGCCCTGCAGGGCGCAGGGATCACCGTCCTCGACGCCCCGGACGTCCCGGCGCTGCTCGTCGCCGCGGGCCACGAGCCGGGCCGGCTGCCCGGCCGGCTCGACCCGGCCCCGACGGCGACGACGCCGGCCCCCGTCGCCGTCGCCCTCGTGCTGCGCTCCTTCCTCGAGCAGCTCGAGGCGAACGTGCCCGGCGCGGTCGCCGACCTCGACCCCGAGTTCGTCCACGACCTGCGGATCGCGGTGCGCCGCAGCCGGTCCGCGATCAAGCTCGCCGGGGACGCGCTGCCCGCCGACGCCGCGGCGCGGGCGGCCGCCGAGCTCAAGCGGCTCGGCGACGTGACGACCCCGGTGCGCGACCTCGACGTCCACCTCCTCGACCTGCCCGCGCTCGCCGGACGGCTCGAGGCGTTCGCCCCCGACACGCTCGACCCCTTCGCCGCCCACCTCGCCCGGCACCGCACGGGCGAGCAGCGCACCATGGCCCGGGCGCTCACGGCGGCCCGGACGACGCGCTTCCTCACCTGGTGGCGCGAGGTGCTCGACGCGACGGTCGACGGCGAGGCCGGGGACGCCGCGCCCGTCGCCGACCTCGCCGCGGCCCGGCTCGCCAGGGCCCACAAGCGGGTGCTCAAGCTCGGCGGGGCGATCACCCCGGACAGCCCGGCCGAGGACCTGCACACGCTGCGCAAGCGCGCCAAGGAGCTGCGCTACACCGTCGACCTCTTCGCGCCGGTGCTCGAACCGGCCCCCGCGAAGGCCGTCGTCGGCGAGCTCAAGGGCCTGCAGGACGTCCTCGGTGCGTTCCAGGACAGCGAGGTCCAGCGCGACGCCCTCGTCCGGATCGCCGCGGACATGACGGCGGAGCAGACCGCGCGCCGGCCCGTGCCGGTGACGACGCTGCTCGCCCTCGGCGAGCTCGCGGCCCACCTCGCCGCGGACCAGACGGCGGCGCGCGCCCGCTTCGCCGAGCGCTTCGCCCGGTTCACCAGGCCCGCCGTCGGACGGCACGTCGCGACGCTCACGGGAGGCCGGGCGTGAAGGTCCTCGCGACGTACGCGATCAAGGGCGGCGTCGGCAAGACGAGCGCCGCCGTCAACCTCGCCCACCTCGCCGCCCGGGACGGCCTGCGCACGCTGCTGTGGGACCTCGACCCGCAGGGCTCGGCGACCTACCTGTTCCGGGTGCGGCCCAAGGTCAAGGGCGGCGGCCGGGCGCTCGTCCGCGGCGCGCGGGCCCTCGACGACGCCGTCAAGGCGACCGACCACGAGGGCCTCGACCTGCTCCCGGCCGACTTCACCTACCGCAGCCTCGACCTCGAGCTCGACGCGCTGAAGAAGCCGACCCGGCGGCTGCGCCGGCTCCTCGACCCCCTGGCCGACGACTACGACCTCGTCGTCCTCGACTGCCCGCCGAGCGTGTCGCTGTCCTCGGAGAGCGTCGTCCACGCCGCCGACCTCCTCGTCGTCCCGCTCGTCCCGGCGGCCCTCTCGCTGCGCAGCTACGAGCAGCTCGTCGCGTTCCTCGACGCCCTCGGCGAGGGCGGCCACGACGGCGCGCGGGTGCGCCGGCCGGACGTGCTCGCCTTCTGGTCGATGGTCGACCGGCGCAAGAAGGCCCACCGCGACCTCGTCGCCGGGTCCGCGGCGACGTACGGGACGAGCGACGTCGTCGTCCCGAACCTCGCCGCCGTCGAGCAGATGGCCGAGCGGCGCGAGCCGGTGACGGCGTCCGCGCCGCGCGGTCCCGCCGCGCAGGCCTACCACCGGCTGTGGGTGACGACGCGCGAGCGGCTGGGTACGGACCCGGCATGACCTCCCGGACCGCCACGTCCCGGGCCACGGGCCGGGACCGGCCGTTCCTCGTGCCGACCGGGTACGACGTCGCGCCGCAGGTCCGGGCGGACCTCGTCCACGCCGGCGGCGGGGTCCTGTGGCGGCAGCGGGCCGGCCGGGTCGAGGTCGCGCTCGTCCACCGCCCGCGCTGGGACGACTGGTCGCTGCCCAAGGGCAAGGCCAAGCCCGGCGAGCACCCCGTCGTCACCGCGCTGCGCGAGGTCGAGGAGGAGACCGGCCACCGGCCGCGGATCGGACCGTTCCTCGCCCGCTACCGCTACACCCCGCCGAGCCGCAGCCGCGGGCGCGGCCCGCGCAAGGAGGTCACGTACTGGTCGATGGCGGCCCTCGACGGCGCATTCGCCGCGGGGCCGGAGGTCGACGACCTCGTGTGGCTGCCGCTGGACCTCGCGCGCAGCACCGCGACCCACGCGATCGACCGCAAGGTGCTCGACGCGTTCTCCGCCCTGCCGGCCCGGACGACGGCGCTCGTCGTCGTCCGCGGCGCGACGAGCGTCTCCCGCGGCCTGCCGCTCGACCGCCCGCTCGACGCCGCGGGCACCCTCGCCGCGGGCCGGCTCGTGCCGGTGCTCGCCGGCACCGGCGTCGGCGCGCTCGTCAGCGCGCCGTCGGCGCGCTGCCTGCAGACGCTCCAGCCGTACGCCGTCCGCCGGCGGCTGCCGCTCGGGATGGACGGCGACCTCGGGGAGCCGGCCGAGCCGGTCGGACCGCTCGACGACGCCGCGGCGCGCCTGCTCGCCGTCGTCGCCCGCGGCACCGGCGTCGCGGTCTGCGTCAACGGCCCCGCCGTCGAGCCGCTCGTCGCCGCCGTCGCCGGCCGCACCGGCGGGCTCGTCGCGCCGGACCCGGTGCTGCGCAAGGGCGGGTGGTGGACGCTCCACCTCGCCGACGGCAAGCTCGTCGCGTCGGAACGGCACGCCCCGATAGCGTGACGCCCATGGCGACCCAGGTCGAGATCGAGAGCAAGTTCGACGTCGACGAGGCGTTCGCCCTCCCCGACCTGCTGCGGCTGCCGGGCGTCGCGAGCGTCGAGGACCCGCAGGAGCACGCGCTCGAGGCGACGTACTTCGACACCCCCGACCTGCGGCTGCTGCGCAGCCGGATCACGCTGCGCCGGCGCACCGGGGGGCCGGACGCCGGCTGGCACCCCAAGCCCCCGGCCGGCGGCGGTGCCCGGCTCGAGGTGCGCCGGCCGCTCGGCCGCGCCACCCGCACGGTCCCCGCGCAGATCCTCGGCCTCGTCCGGGTGCGCGTGCGGGGCGTGCGGCCCGAGCCCGTCGCGCTGCTGTCGACCCGGCGCGTCGTGCACCACCTCCTCGACGCCGACGGCGCGATGCTCGCCGAGGTCGCGGACGACGTCGTCGTCGCGACGTCCCTCGGCCACGAGGGCGGGCCGGCGACGTCGACGACGTGGCGCGAGGTCGAGGTCGAGCTCGGCACGGGCGACCGGGGCCTGCTCGCCGCCGCCGACGCGCTGCTGCGCGAGGCGGGCGCCCGGCCGGCGTCGTCGGCCTCCAAGGTCGGCCGGGCGCTCGCCGCCCGCCTCGACCCGCCGGCCGAGGCCGCCGAACCCGAGAAGGGCAAGGGCAAGGGCAAGGGCAAGGGCAGGGGGAAGGCTAAGGGCAGCAAGGCGAAGGGCGAGCCCGCCGTCCCGACGGTCGGCGAGGCGTGCCTGGCCTACCTCGCGAGCCAGGTCGAGGAGCTCCAGGCGTGGGACCCCCACGTCCGGGTCGACACCGACGACTCGGTGCACAAGATGCGCGTCGCGACCCGCCGGCTGCGCAGCGCCCTCGCGACCGACCGGCGGGTGCTCGACGGCGCCGCGACCGACCCGCTGCGCGCCGAGCTGAGGTGGCTCGGCGGCGTGCTCGGCGGCGCCCGCGACGCCGAGGTGCTCGCCGCCCGGCTCGACGAGGCGGTGCACGACCTGCCCGACGACGCCGTCCTCGGCCCGGTCGCGGCCCGCGTGACGGGCGAGCTCGCCGCCCGCTACCGCGACGCGCACGCGGCCGTCCTCGTCGAGCTCGACGGCGAGCGCTACCTCGCCCTCGTCGTCGCGCTCGAGGCGCTCCTCGAGGACCCGCCCTTCACCCCCGCGGCCGACCGTCCGGCGCCGAAGGCCCTGCGGCACCTCGTCGGCCGCACCCGCCGGCGCGTCGAGCGGGCGGTCGCGGCGCTCGAGGAGGCGCCGGACGACGCCGCCCACGACGCGCTCCTCCACGAGGTCCGCAAGGCCGCCAAGCGGGCCCGCTACGCGGGCGAGGCGGCCGCGCCCTACCTCCCGGCCAAGCACGTCGAGCGGGCGACGGCCTTCGCGGCCGCGATGGAGGCGGTCCAGGAGGCGCTCGGCGAGCACCAGGACACCGTCGTCGCCCGGGAGGAGCTGCGCGCCATGGCGGTCCGGGCCCACCTCGCCGGGGAGAACGGGTTCACCTACGGGGTCCTCCACGGCCGGCAGGAGGCGCTCGCCGAGGGGTGCGAGGACGCCTTCGCCGCGGCCTGGGCCGACGCCGGCAGCCTGCGCTGGCCGTGACCGGGGGCGGCCCGACGCGCTGGGGGAGCCAGGACGGCGGGGCCTACGCCGCGCGCTTCGACGCGCTCGAGGCCGAGGGCGTCCA